>DAIDKD010000085.1 GCA_027451065.1 Bacillaceae bacterium
CAATTATTCCATCGCTCATCTCAAATTTAGATTTCACTATCGCGCCAGTTGTAGTATTTTGAATACCTGTAACATATACACCACCACCACTGAGTACCGCTTCATTCCCCTTGATAGTACCGCCACTCATGTTAATAGTACTTGGCTCCGGATTTGCACCATATCCTGCACTCCAATCTGTACCTGGACCTGCATATATTCCTCCACCACTTTTTTCAGTATAGTTGTAAGTAATTGCGCCGCCAGATAGGTTGAGAGTTACTCCACGAGAAATGTATACACCGCCTCCACTCTCGTTTGCATAGTTTCCGTTTATACTGTTATCAGCACCTGATGCATCATTATAAAGAGTTCCACTTTCTTCATCTCTATCTATAGCACCAATAGTTCCTCCCGACATATCAAAGGTACTAGGTGGAACATCATCTGGACCTTGCCTATAATATGAACGACCAACCCACACACCGCCTCCATATGTATATAAGGCAGTTGGATCAAGGTTTGGTATTTTTGCATCCTCAATAGAAGTAGAATCCGTTATGTTCCCACTAATATTTCCACCACTCATCTCAAAATCACCACTGGCGATACTTACTCCGCCACCGCAGAATGCTGACAAGTTTTCAGAAATACTACCACCTCTCATATTAAAATAGCCCTTATCAACATGCACTCCACCACCATAGAGGAATCTTTTTACCACTTTTTCGTGATATTCGGTTTTATTGCCTTCGATAGTTCCACCTGTCATATTAAATGTTGATCCATCCATTTTCTCAGGGGCATCATTGCCATTTCCATCTTTTAGCACGAAATTTCGATAACCTACATAGACACCGCCACCAGAATAGTGGGAGGTGTTATCAGAAATTCTTCCGGCTTTCATATTAAAGTCACTATCGCCTTGTACCATTACCCCACCACCATGGTGATAGGATGAATTACCTGAAATCACTGGAGTCGTTTTTGCCCCCTCACTACCTCCCTCTTCCATCGTAAATTCACTTCCATCATCAATCATTACACCGCCGCCGACACTGAAATAGTCATGAGCTCTCGGGTCGCTCTGCGGTGTAGTAACAATTTCAACTTTCTCATCGGCATCAATCGTCTTATTACCATTAAAATCTTTTTCCTGTGTAGTGTTGTCACTAATAGAACCGCCACTCATGGTGAATTTGCTACGGTTGCTCTTATCAAAGTACGCACCAACCCAGACTCCACCAGCGGCATTCCTTGTGTTATTTTCTTTTATATCTCCACCGGACATAGTGAAATCACTGGAACTAATAACTACACCGCCACCTTGGAGGTTTGTACGATTATTGGAAATTTCTCCGCCTTCCATCTGAAAGCTTGAACCTGCTCCCTCACTAGTCTTTCTGTAGTTCCTGTCACCAATAACCACACCGCCACCATAACTCTCGGTAGTGTTCTTGGAAATTTTACCACCTTTAAGTGTGAAGTTAGCACCGAATCCCAGTGCAACACCACCACCAGCATATGTAGCATAGTTTCCACTTATCTCTCCGGATTTCATCTGAAATGTAGTCCCGGCACCAGAAACCCCTACCCCACCAGCAAACGGATTGTCGCCCCCAGCAGTTGAGGTTGTACCTGCACGATTATTAGTTATTTTTGGAACAGAACCTGCTTCGTCCCCCATAATAAACGTAGCTCCATTCTCAATGACTACACCTCCACCTGCATTATCAGATGTATTGCCTGAAATCGTACCGTTTGTCATTGTAAATGTACTTTTTTCATTACTACCAAGATATGCACCAACCCAGATACCACCGCCGGCATCACCAGTTTTATTTTCATTTATCTCTCCACCAGTCATCTTAAAATCACTGATACTGATTACGACACCTCCACCTTCATACTTAGCATCGTTCCTGTTGATGCTGCCACCACTTATCTCAAAAGTGGAGTTTTTTTGCATGTCATTGGCTATATTCCTATCACCAATAACCACGCCACCGCCGAAACCACCTTTGTCATTGCCAGTGATACCAGTAGCTTTATTTTCGGAAATGCTACCGCGTGTAAGGGTAAATTTAGAACCGTATCCTAATGTAACACCTCCACCAGCAAATGTAGTGGTGTTTTTGCTGATTTCTCCAGCAGACATCTGAAACGTTGAAAGTTCCACACCTACTCCACCAGCATACCCACTTGCATTATCTGCAGTTACTTGGTTTCCAGTTATAATAGGTTCAGACGTACCTGGTTTTCCATCATCCTCCATCACAAACAGAGAGTTATTCCGGATGAGTACGCCTCCGCCACCATTGGCTGTATTATTTTTAATTTGACCGCCCTGCATGACAAAAGTACTTGTGGCAGTTGAATCTACTTCATGTTTAGTAACATCTGAATTATCAATTCTTCCATCACCAAGAAGTAAAACCGCGCCACCTAAATCGGCATGACAATTTTGAATAACTGCTTTGTCGTTCATAGTCAAGTTACCAACGTTTTTGACTTCTACACCGCCACCCATACTATTTTTATCTACTCCATCTAATACGATGTTCTCTAAAGTAAGACTACCCTCTACAATAAAATGTCTCATAGATCTTGGTTGTTTTAAAGTCCAAGAACCACCAACTGATTTAATTGTAATATTTTTTCCTGATGGAATCGTAACTGCACTTGTGAAATCTATATCGCTTGAGATTTCAATAGTATCTACGGCTTCAGCAGTATTAATTGCAGCTTGTAAAGCATCACTTGTAGCACCTGTTGGTAATGTAGACATCATCATCACATCAGGAAAAATTGTATGATAATCTAATCCAAAAAATACATCGCCACCTTCAACGAAGTCAGTCCGCCAATTTTTCGGCATTAAATTCTTCTCTACTTCAGACTCCCAGTGTGGCTTTGCGCTTGGGTTATAGTTTGAATCTACATATTTATCTACCCACTCCTGCACTTCTTCCTTCATTGTCGGCTGCGGGTCATATTCGAAAGTTTCTTCTTTTGATTTCTCTTCCTCAACCTCTTCTTCTGGTTCTTCTTCTAACTCCTCAACTACTTCTTCCTCTTCCAATTGGAAAATAGTAAAGTAACTTGCTTCAAAGTATTCATCTCCACCCTCAACGAAGTCAGTTTCCCATCCTTCAGGCACGAGCTCCTCATCCACATCTTTTTCCCAATTTGGCTTTTCGCTTGGGTCGTTCTCTGAATCTACATAACTATCAATCCACTCCTGCGTTTCCTCTATCGTTTTCGGTTGTGGATCGTAAACGAGATTGATTGTATAGTAGTCTGCTTCAAAATTCTCGTCTCCATTTTCAACGAATTCAACTTCCCATCCGTTTGGTATGAGTTCGTCAGCCACTTCTTTTTCCCAATGAGGTTTTTTACTTGGATCCTTATCTGACTCTAGATAATTTTTAATCCACTCCCGCACTTCCTCTATTTTTTCCGGCTGCGAATCATAGTTAGTGGAACTTGTGTAGTAATCTGCTTCGAAACTTTCATCTCCACCTTCTACAACCTCAACTCCCCAGCCATTAGGGATGATTTCTTCCTCTACCTCTTCTTCCCAATTCGGCCTTTCGTTTTCGTCAAGCTCCGAACCGACATAATTTTCAATTAATTCTCGAACTTCCTCTATTTCCTCTGGTTGTGGGTCATAGACTAAAGAGAATGTATAATAAGCTCCATCAAAATGCTTGTCTCCTTCTTCGACGAATTCGCTTTCCCAACCGTTAGGCATAAGTTCCTCTTCTACTTCTTCTTCCCAGTTAGGTTTTTCACTTTCATCTTCTTCTGACTCTACGTACGTAGTAATCAGTTCTCTTACTTCCTCTATTTCCTCTGGTTGTGGATCGTAATCAAGGGCGATTGTGTAATAATCTGCTTCAAAATATTCGTCTCCCCCTTCTACGAATTCACACTTCCAACCTTCAGGCATCAGATCCTCTTTCACTTCTTTTTCCCAGTTAGGTTTCTCCTTTAGATCGTTATCTGCCTCTAAATACGCATCAATCCACTTCTGCACTTCTTCCATTGTTTCAGGTTGCGGATCATACTCTGCCTCGTCTTTTTCCGATGCCTCTTTTCTTTCAGGCTCAGGCTCAGACTCTGGTTTTTCCTCAGCCATAGACTCTATTTCTATTGCACTTTCTTCACTGTAGTAAATTTGATCATCAATAGATGATGATGTTCTCGCTGACCCTAGTGAAGGAAGGATAGAATAACAGAAAAATAGAATTGACATAAATAAGAAAAATGTTTTTTTCATTCTTCTCTTCGTTTTTTTTGAAAAATATAATTTCATGATTTCATCCACCTTTCCCCTGCTTCGTCGCCTTTTTTCTACTTATTTTTCAAAACAACTACCTACTATATATCTAGTTTTTTAAAATTATTTAGTTAAAAATCCAACTGCTATTCCGTAGCATTTTTTATTTATTAGACATCTCGCCCAATATAGCTATATTATGCTACAAGCATAAAAAAAACTCCAATAATATCATTAGAGAGAGAATGGACTTTTATGCGGAATGCGTCGGATTTCCTCTCGAAAATATTGTCGATAAATATATCATTCTTTATAAACCTTATTGTAGCGACGTTTATTAGAATTTTTGTTTATCTTTTTCTGTATTTTTTTGTCGGTTGTCGTCGAACGGAAATTAGGGTAAAAAAGGAAAATAGAGTTGATGAGGCAGTTTTTTTATCATTTGCTTTGATAAAGGTACTGCTAACTGAATATGAAAAGATTTACATACAAAGCCGTTATATTAATATTCAAATATTTCCAAAGAACAACAAAAAAATCTCTGCTCCCCCTATATACAAATCGAAGGTGCACCTCACATAAAAAAGCAAGAAGGAAAAACTCATAGCACAAACATTATCATTACAATTCGAAAATGAATTAGGCAGATCAGCATCCATTACCATCAGCAACCCGATCGTCCCAGCAGCCCCAGCACAAGTAGCAGCTGTAATGGACGAAATCATCGCAAAAAACGTCTTTACTTCCACTGGCGGCCATTGCGTTGCGAAGAAAAGCGCACAAATTGTTGATAGAGAAGTAGCGATTATCATGCTTCCATCTGAGGAATAAACGAAGACAAAAGAGAGCAAAATGTCAGCATTTTGCCCTCTTTGTCATTGTTCACCATTCACAATCTCCCATATTCCCACTATGGTTATCAATCTTTTTTTCAAATACTCAAGTTAAGCCGAACACTTTTAAAAACATGAGGAGCTTGCTGTTGTCACCTTCTTCAGCAAGAAGATACAAAGCATCTTGATAGTCCGATACATCAAGATTATATTTGTACTCTTCCCTAATGGAAGACGTTTTTCCCGGTCAATCTGCCTACCTCACCTTTTCATTGTGTTATTGATTCAATTAAACAATGACATCAAAAATTTGTTTGTCACCTATTTGAATCCATTCCGCCTTACATTCTTTATTTTCACCCTTACGAAAATCAAATGTGAGTAAATATCCTTTATCCGCATGTTTGGAATTCATATAGCCTAATAACTGGTCATACGCTTTTTCTTGGGCTGTCTCACCTTTCCAAAGTTTCAATTCGATAATAAATTGGTCACTCCCGAAGTCCACAACAATATCCATCCGTCTCATATCTGTAAATTGACTTTCTATGTGGTAGAAGCCTCTTCCATTAAGTAGTGGTTTTAGGTAAGTGAGAAAAAGCATACGGCCATGACTCTCTAAAAACTCACGATTCTTTTCAGTAAAAAGTTCCCCATAGTGCTGGGCAAATTTTTTCAAGCACAGCTCCATATTAAATCGTCCACGTTCAACAATATCATTTTGTAGTACGCCTTTGATTTGGTTCGGATTTATCGATTCGTCCTTCGAAATAAAATAATTACAAATGATTATTTCAAAGATTTTGTTCGAGACCATTATCGTTTGTTCTGATTGCTTGATATATCCATATCTGACCCCTAATTCTATCGTTGGATTTGCCACTGAAAAAGTCCTCGGCCTCCCAATAATTAAGACATCATAGATAAGGTCATATAGTTCTTTGTTGTTTTCCAGATTTTTAGATAGATCATCAAATAATGTGTTTTTTTCTTTCACCAACATGTGGACGGCCTTTTGGACACCCCTTACCGTCCAATCTTTGTCAAGTTTCTCATCAATATATTTACATATTTTTGAGACTAAAAATGGATATCCGCTTGTATAGCGATAAATTTCTTCAGAGATAGCAGTAATCTCCATGCCAGTATGATGGTCAGCTTCATATTCATCTAACATGGTGGATATTTCTTGCGGGTGAAACGACATGTCTACTTCGAAGTCTACTGCTATGTTCCAGGGCGAATTATATATTTTACCTTCTGTCGCCGTAGGAGTATGATTCCCTTCATTTATCAGCTTCAATTTGATGTTCTTCACATCGTACACACCAGCAAGAATAACACTGTGAAAAGTAAAATCAACATCCATTTGACTAGCTAAATATTTACTACGGAGAACACTTAAGAAGTTCAGAAAAGTTTTATTATTACTGACTTTATCTACCTCATCAATCATTAAGACAAGCTTTCTATTTTCACACATGTTGGTAATATGCTCACTCAATAATTCAAAGTCTACGATACTTGAATCAAGCCATGCATTACGATACTCTTCTGCTTCTGTCGTGAAGCGTAATGCTTTGGATATTTGTTTTAGGAATTTTTGACAAAAAATTTCTGCCGTCGAAAAACTTTCCTCTCCTAGTCCCTCGAAACTAATTGAAATCACAGTGTAGTGAAATTTCAAAACTTGAGATAAGCCATGTAAGGTAGTCGTTTTCCCGTATTGCCTCGCTCGGTTTATCGTAAAGTAAGAACCATCATCCACTAATTTGACAATTTCTTTCAATTTATTCCCAATATCAACCATATAGTGTTTCGATGGGACGCATACTCCTGTCACATTAAATTTACGCAAATTGAATCTCTCCGTTCTAGAATGATTAGTCTTCAGCATTTAGGTATAGTATAGCATATTGTTACTGCTTTTTCTGTAAAACCCATTATCTCGTTAAACTATATGTCTCTCGTATAGTCTCCGGCAATCAGGTACATCACATAGGTTTGCAGGGATTTTGTCAGCATTCCTTTTTTGGACCGTTATTCTTTGTACGGCTGTTACGCCAAGTCCTCTCCATTGGAAGCAATTACCTTCTTATACCAGTCAAAACTATCCTTCTTTATTCGTTTCTTCGTACCCTTTCCATAATCATCTTGATCTACATAAATGAAGCCGTAGCGTTTGGACATTTCTGAAGAAGAGCAACTAACAATATCAATTGGTCCCCATGCATAGTAGCCACGCAAGTCGACACCGTCTTTAATAGCCCCTTTCATTTGCTCAATATGCTCACGATAGTAATCTACACGATATGGGTCGTGAATTTCGCCATCCTCCAATTTGTCATAGCAGCCAATACCATTTTCAGTAATATAAATTGGGCACTGATAACGGTCATAAAATAGATTTAAATACGTCCGCAAACCAACTGGGTCAATGGACCATCCCCACGGATTTGCTGGAAGCTGTTTATTGCGATAGGATTCATTCCCTTTAGCAAAGCTATTCTCATCACAAATTCTTGTATAGTAATAGGAGAAAGACATAAAGTCGGCTGTATGCTTCAAAGCTTCCTCATCACCTTCACCAAATTGGATTTCTATACCAATATCATCAAAGTAGCGGAAAGCATAGCCAGGATAATAACCACGTAGCAGAACATCAGAGAAAAAGTACTCCATCTGATTATGACGTACAGTAGCGAAAACATCCTCTGGCTTCGATGTTGCTGGATAGTCTGGGCCACCGCAGAGCATCATACCGATTTGAAGATCCGGATAATTTTCATGAGCATATTTCGTTGCTAGTCCGCAAGCTACCATTTCATTGTGAACACCTTGATATTTTGCTTCCATTAGATTATCTACTTTGTCCTCAGCAATGCCAAGATGGTTGAAAGACTCATGAACAATCAAATTGATTTGATTGACGATAATCCAATGTTTGACTTTATCATGGTAGCGGTCGAATAAAACTTTGCAAAAACGGTTGAAAAATTCAATAAGTTCTCGTGAATACCAACCTTTATAGTGAGTTGTTAAGTATAAGGGCATTTCGTAATGAGAAATTGTAATCATAGGAACCATCCCATTTTCAATCATGGCATCGAATAACTCATCGTAGAATTTCAATCCTGCTTCATTCGGTTCGGTTTCATCACCATTAGGAAATATTCGTGACCAAGCAACAGATGTTCTAAAGGTTTTTAAGCCTAATTCAGAAAGTAATTTTAAATCTTCCTTATAAGTATGATAGAAGTCGATGCCCCAACGCTTCGGAAAAATTCGATTAGTACTTTCTAGTGCTTTAGCAATATACTTTGTATCCACCTCAAGATTGGATTTTTTCTCAATCGGAATATCCGCTCGAAACTCATTGATGTCAGATACACTAAGACCTCTACCATCAACATCATATGCTCCTTCCGTTTGACTCGCTGCAATCGCTCCACCCCATAAGAAATCTTTTGGAAAACCTGTAGGTATTTTTTTCATTCTAGTGTTCCTCCTTCTCTACGATAAGAGCTTGTTCTAATTTCGCAATTCTCTGTTCATACGCATCAAAAATTCTAATGAGACGTTTTGCAATGTTCATTTCACTATACACAGTCATTAAGGTGTCTTGTGCGTGAACAAATAGGATAGAATACTCGCCTTCTTCCCCTCTTGCTTCACCTTGAATAGCACTCGTTTGGACTTTATGGGCCTTGATAATGTCCTGATTCGCAAGTTCCATTTCTTCCTTTGCCATATCAAAATCTGCCTTTTCAATTGCTTTTATGGCCTTCGTGCAATGCGCTCTTGCATCACCAGCATGTAAAATAATTTGCATTGCTTCGTTAGCAATTTTTTCAGAAACCATCGTATCACTCTCCTTGGTCAATAAATTTACACTTACACTGCTTTTACTTCTAGTTTTTCTTTCTCTACTTCTTGTTTTTCATATGCTTTAAAGAATGGATACCAAATAAGCGTTGCTACAAGCACGCATATCAACAGCATAACGATAGCTGAAACCGATCTAAAAGTTATCCAAGTAGAAATTGGGAATGGTAAATACCACATTCTATTCATAATTTCTGGAACCGGAGCGAAAGCGATTACTTTTGTTCCAACCCAGACAACTATTGGCAAGACGATTCCAATCATCCACATTGGCAACATCAAAATAGGATTCCAGGCAATCGCTCCGAATACGATAGGTTCGTTAATATTAAAAATGGATGGAGCGATAGTGGCTCTCCCTAGTGCTTTTAATCTCATACTTTTAGAAAACATTAACATCATTCCAAGTGGTAATGTAGCTCCTACGCCGCCAACAAACATATAGCCAGTAAAAATAGTTTCATATGTTACAACGTTAGAGGCTCCTGCCATATTAGCGGCAATTGCAGCTAAAAAAATCGGTTCAGTAACTGGTGTCAGTACCCAAGGTGTAATCCCCATAGAATACAAGAAGGTTTGTATAAATATGATAATGACAAATCCCCAAGGAGTTTCCATTACACTTGCTAATGGCATAAATATCCCCAAGATGACATTGTATAAGTCAAACCCTATGATATCTACTAATACCCACAGTGAAATAATTACAATACCAATTGGCAACATAGAATCAAACCAACTTCTTACAAATTCTGGAATGACAGATTCTTCTTTAAATAACGAGAATTTCCCAAATGAACCCATTACAAATCCTGTATACACTCCAGCAGCTATTGCAATGAACATTCCACCTGCTCCAAAAGCACTATGACTAAAACCTACAACTTCATCATGAACAACTTGAGGAGTTATAATGATTAAAAAAGCAATTAGTCCTGCACACCCTGCGATAATTCGCTGTTTTCTTATTCTCTTCTTTTCCATTAAGTTAAACGGAATAAGAAATGATATTAATAAAGAAATCATTCCCATTGTCCAGCCAAAAGGCACCCAAAAGTTAGGCCAACTTGCTATTTCAAAGAAATCTCCAGGAATTGTTAGCATGGTAAATACTGACCCCAAGAGAATGAATGGTAGTACTTGCATAATGGAATCTTTTAAAGTTACAACCCAAATATTCGTATTGATTTTGGTCATTTTTGGAGAAAAATCATTTTCAAGCCATTGAATCAACTTATGCATTTTCAAGCCTCCCTTGTGTAATACGTTTTAAAATTCCTTCAACAGATCTGCTAATGCAGCTTTTCCATCTAAAGTGGCATAATACTCCGGTTTCATAAGAAGAGATTTTACCTCTGTACCATGAGTGTACTCCTCAATTTCATCCAGTATATAAGCTAAATGGGGTCCTATCATTAAAGCATCAATTTCATCAATATAATTTTCAATTTCTGCCTCCCCTCGAGCCTTAATATCGATTTTCAACCCTTGTTTCGCAGCTTCTTTACGAATGTTAGCTGCCATGAATCCAGAGCTTGCACCAGCTCCACACACTAGTAAAACTTTCAATTTTTTTGACATAAGATTCCCTTCCTTTCCTTGTTTTTTTCTTGCACGGCATAGCTAACACAGGTAATTCATTGTGTTAGCTATGCCGTGCAAGAAAAAATGACCTAATGAAAAGGAATTCCCAGGAGTATCCTCCTAAGTTTTTCCTCATCATTAGGTCATGCCTACCGAATAGTTACACCCTAGTAAAATATGATTTAAATGTATTGTTTGATGATGTGTGTTCTACTACTTTGCGATTGTATAAAGCGTTTACTGTTTTCTTCATGGTACAGAGTATAAACTTTCTCCGCGAACTTCATATCAAATTCTCTATTCCGAACAGCTCGAAAGCCTATCCCTTTCCCTGTAACCATTTTCTCTTCTCCGTCATCTTCAATCAAAATTGTGTTGTGATTAATCTTTTTAAGAATTGTTGCCATACGAATCGACAGCTCCTTATTCTAAAATATATAAATACAACTACAAAAAGGCTTTCAAATCTTGTAAAATAAAAGTGTATGTTTACTGAATTGGAAGAACTGTTTTTATTGGTAGTGAAAGCAGTTCTTCTATCCCCTTCAATTGGCGTTGAAGGAAAAATGATAAATTGTGGTAGTAAAAAGTTAATCTTTTTAATTATTAAACTATTTTTTGTGCTTCTTTTTCGAAAAGCAACACCGCCTTTCACAAGTTATGCTGATTTTTGGAAATGAAAAACGTATCTTTTACGCTAATACTGGCAGACTGACGGAAACTTATAATCATTGGCGGAAGTCGTCATAAAGTGTTGGGTGAATTGGAAAATAGATGTAGGAGCATGTTGATGGTG
>DAIDKD010000086.1 GCA_027451065.1 Bacillaceae bacterium
GGCGAAATAAAGTGAAACTTTTTTCAGTATGTATTATTTGTTATCTATAGTTTTATTTTTTAATAAGCAACGAAGGTCTCCAGATTATTCATTAAAGCTTGTCATTTTTAAATTACATAGCAGTTTCTTCCAACTACCGAACAGCATTCTACTAAAAAATTCGCTTATCTTCTAAAAAATGTAGGTGCCGAGAAAACGTTTTTCCTTCTCGGCACCTACATTTTTTACGCTAGATACTGCAATAAGCTTGTCGCTATTGCAAAGTAAATCAACAACCCTACTACATCATTTATCGTTGTAATAAACGGTCCTGAAGCAATTGCTGGGTCTATTTTTAATTTCCCAATAAAAATCGGAACCATCGATCCGACAATTGTTGAAATGCAAAGGGTTAGTAACAAGGACACCCCTACAATAATAGCTAAAACCAGTCCACCATCTGGAAAAAGGAACGGAATAGCAAGCAACATTGTTGCTACACAAATCAAACCTAGCATAGAACCTGTTCCAAATTCACGCTTGACGATTTTTCTAATAGAAGAATCTTCTTCACTTCCACCAACTGCTAATTTTCGAACGACAACTGCAAGGGCTTGAGTTCCTGTGTTACCTGCTGAACCCATAATCAGCGGGATAAAAAAGGCTAACATAATGTGTTGTTCCAAAGTTTCCTCGAAAGCCTCAATGATTCCACCGATACCAATTCCAAAGATTAGCATGAGCACAATCCATGGTGCTCGTTTTCTCGCTGCTGTGAAAACAGAAACATTTGCATCAAGGGTTCCTTTTCCTCCAACCAATTCACCTAAATCTTCCTCAGCCTCTTCGTCTACAACATCCATGATATCATCAACCGTAACAATTCCTACCAATTTCCCATCCTCTGTTATTACTGGAAGAGCTAGGAAATTATACTTCTTAAAAATTCTCGCTACCTCTTCTTGATCTTTATCAGTTTTTACATACTTGGTTCGTGTTAGCATGATTTCACTGATTTTCTCATCAAGAGGCGAAACAAGTAAATCTCTTAATGACAGAACTCCTACTAATTTTTGTTGCTCATCTACAACATAAAGATAGTAAATCATATCAGCATCAAGAGCTTGTTCACGTAGTTCTGCTAGTACGTTACTTACTGTTTCCGCCGATGAAACAGAGACAAACTCTGTTGTCATAATCGCACCCGCTGTTTGCTCTTCATATTTCAGTAGCTGTTTCACCTCTTGGGCTTCCTGCATATCCATTTTGCTTAAATAGAATTCTTTCTTTTTCTTAGGCAGCTCTTCAAGAAACTCAACTAAGTCACTGTCGTGCATGTTATTTAAAACATCAATTGCATAATTTTGTTGTAACTCTGCAATGTAGAGCGTTTGTTTTTCTATTACTAATTCCTGGAAAAACTCTGAGAATTCATTGGTATCAATGTATTTATACACTGTGCTTCGTTGCTTTTTCGTTAAGGAATTAAATACATCTACTTGGTCAGTCGGATGCAATCCAAAAAATAATGCTCTAAATTCCTTTATATTTTGACTATCTATTGCTTGAATAATTTGTTTTGTATATTCTTCACGTGTTTGGTTGTTTAAAATGACCATGCTTTTCCCTCCTTATCTATATCAAATAGTCCAATAACCTTGTTGCTATCGCGAAATAAATGACTAACCCCAACACATCATTAATCGTTGTAATAAATGGTCCTGACGCAACTGCTGGATCAAGTTTTAATTTTTCTGCAAGAAAGGGAACCATCGCTCCGACAACTGTCGCAACACAAAGAGTTAAGATAAGGGATACTCCAACAATTCCTGCTAATATCAAGCCACCCTCTGGAAACATGAGCGGTACGATAATAAGCAATGCTACAGCGCAAATAAGTCCTAACACAACGCCTATTCCAAATTCACGCTTCATAATTTTCCTTATGGATGTACGTTGCTTTCCTTCAACAGCAAAACTTCGAACAACAACGGCCAATGCTTGTGTTCCTGTATTTCCCGCTGAATCCATAATCAATGGAATAAATGCTGCTAACATAATGTATTGCTCCAAAGTATCTTCAAATACACCAATAATTCCACCTTTTACCATTCCGAAAAATAGCAATAGTACAATCCAAGGTGCACGCTTTCTAGCCGCTGAGAAAGAAGAAATATTTTCATCAAAGGTACCTTTCCCCCCAACAATTTCAGCAAAATCTTCTTCTGTCTCTTCTTCAACAACGTCCATAATATCATCAATCGTAATAATTCCCACTAATTTTTCAGCTGCCACTACTGGCAAAGCAAGGAAATCATACTTTTTCATAATTCTTGCCACATCTTCTTGGTCACTACTTGTTTCCACATACTTAATACGTGTCAGCATCATATTGTCAATTTTTTCATTTAAAGGGGCTGCAATAAGCTCTCTTAATGATACAACTCCAACTAGCTTTTCCTGCTTGTTTACAACATACAAGTAATAAATCGTTTCAGCTGCTGGGGCTTCTTTCCGCAACATTTCCAACACATTCTGTACTGTTTCTGTAGAAGAAATAGCAACAAATTCTGTTGTCATAATAGCACCGGCGGTCTGCTCTTCATACTCTAATAACTGGATAACTTCTTGGGCTTCTTCCTTGTCCATTTTACTCAAATAAAAATCTTTCGTTTCTTCTGGCAAAAGGCCTAAAAAGTCAACAAGGTCATCATCCGGCATATGATTTAATACATCAGTTGTATATGTTTCCGGTAATTCTTCAATGTATTGTGTCTGCTTTTCTATTTCCAGCTCTTCGAATATTTCAGAGAATTCATTGGCATCTATATACTGATATACCATGTCTCGCTGTTTTTTCGTTAAAGAATTGAATACGTCCACTTGATCTGTCGGATGTAAATCAAAAAATAACTCTCGAAACTGCTCTAAGTTTTGCATATCTATTGCTTGAATAATTTGTTTCGTGTATTCCTCACGAGTTTGAGCATTTAATCTCACCATAGCAAATTCCACCTTTCGTCAGGAATCCACTTCACTCATCAAGGTGAGAGAAGTGGATTTCTGATTTCCGTTCATATTTTGTTTTAATTCTCTCATATAGGTTGTCCTACTACTATCACTATCCATTCTCTCACCTCACCTTAAAAAGTAATCAATTTTCCACAGCTAGTTAAGACACAAAAAAACACCCTCTATCACATGAAGGTGTTTTGCGTACAATAAAAAGAAGTGCCCGTACTTTCATCAGCTTGACCAGAAAACATTCTTTCCAACGAAAAGTCATCGTTTCACTTTATAATTTGGAAAGTTTATTCTAAAAAGGGATTACTTTTCACCCTATGTCCAGAGCTAGACAAATTTATACTTTACTTATCTTTTTAAAAAAGCATGAAGTAGCGTTCTCACTATCATACTGTGGTTCCTCCATTCGTAGAGCTTTAGCACTATGCGGCATAGGATGATATCCAGCTACGTTAAGAACCACCTTATGTCGATGGTTCCTGTTGACCCATTGGCGTCTTTGGACATTTTTGGGCAGCAGCGTATCTCCGCATAGGAGCCTCACCTAACGAGGGTATGTAATTGTCTCATTCCACAAGTAATGTTACACGAGCCATTCCGATTTGTCAACAAAGAATTTGCTATCCCAATAAATTCCGATTTTTCTGTTCATTTACGTTCCACTAATGCTTCGATAAACCTTTCCATTCCAATAGAAGAAAGTAGAAGTGAATCCACCAAATTTAACAATCCTTCTTGCTAGCTTCTTTAAATGTTTTTGCTTATGTAATTTTTTATCCGTTAAATAAATTCCAATGAGACCACGATTAATAAGACGATGGAAAGCTGCATGAGGAATGTTACAAATTTGTTCGTCAGCTTGTTCCATAAAATAGGAGAAGCGTTGTAGCATAGTATCTTGATGTGGGTAATAAGCGCAGAAATTCAAATCTCCTTCACGCCTATCTTCTTCTTGGTCAATAAAATAATCCAATAAAATATGCAACCCTTGAATATAGGGAAAATATCCATTTCGCAGTTGTTTTATTTGTTCTGTGGTCAATTGTTCACCAAAAGCATAGGCCACTAAACAGAAGATACCTAAAGTAGAACCGGCGCAAGCAGAAAATTCGTACCACTCCATTTTAGACACTTTTTCCTCATGTTCATGGAACCAATTTTTCAGCAGTTCTTCTCTCTCCTCAACGTTTACGTGCTTGTATACTTGCAAATCACAGTAATATCCACCTAACTCTTGTAAAGTATCAGAAATTAGCTGATAATGAGTCGTCGCCTTCAGCACACTTTGGCAGGTTCTTACTAAGTGCTGCAAATAACCTCCATCATTTTGCTCATCACGTAGGCAGTAATAATTTGTATCTGCACTGTCTAGCAGAAGAGAATCAACCATTGCTTGATGAATCATCCGAAAATCTTCAGAATCTGAGGACGTACTTCGGTCACAAAGATTATCTAAATAGTCGCTAATTGTTTGATAAGCCACAATAAAGCGAATCACTTCTTCTACATGTTCCTCAGCCAACAAGCCAAGAATCCCTCCCCCTTCACAATGAAATGCCTTTTCTGTCACACTAGCCAACGCTTGCCTTCTTAGTTCCTCATTAGGTATATTTTCAGCACGTTCTTTCCAAAATGCCAGCTCTTTATGAGCAAGAGGCAGTGACACTTTATAAATTCTTGTCATAAGTGAAATAGGAGTAACTGGAACTGCCACAACATAACCACCTTCATAGGAAAATGGTCAACACGAAGAACTATGCTTCATGCTGACGGAAAAATTGAAAAGCATAAGAAAATACTTTGTCACGCTCTGGCTCATTAAAAATTTCATGGTATAAGCCGCTCCACTCCTTGTAGACTTTTTCTTGTAAATCTACACGATTAAACCATTCCTTGACCCTGATTTTATCAACTAGTTTATCATCACCTGCTTGCATTAACAACAAAGGGACATCAGGAAATTCATTTATTTGTTTATGTGCAATTTCAATATGCTTCACAAACTCTCGATACCAATGGACCGACACTGTTGTCAATACCGCCGAATCATTATGTACAAAATCAATTATTTCCTTATTTCTTGTTGCATTTTCTATATCAATAGTCGATGGGAACTGCATAGTGGGTGCCATTTTATTGAGAGGCCTTGATAGAGCATCCAACACTTTTGTCGGCTTCGCCAAAATTTCCAAGCAAGGAGAAGACAATAAAACAGCCTGTACTTCTGGCTTCTTCTCTTCCATCACTCGAATAACCGTTAGACCTCCCATACTATGTCCAAGTAAAAATACTGGCAATTTATATTTTTGAGCTTCCTTTATCCATAAATCCACTTCTTCAATATATTCATGAAAGGACTCAATATGACCTCGATTTGCTGATTGTGCCCCATGCCCTGGTAAATCCCCAGTAACAACATGATACCCCACATTATTAAATTCCATTCCCAACCAGCGATACCTTCCATAATGCTCTTGCGCACCATGGACAATGACAACAACAGCTCTTGCATCTTTTTCACTTTCCCAAAGTATCATTACTTTCACCCCTTATGAAAAAAGTTTCACTTTATCCTAGTATAATGGTTTTTTTATTATTTTTCCATTTTTCATCACATGATATATTTGATACACTGTTACTAAGAAGAAATATACACTGTTTACATGGAGGAAAAATATGATCTATTCGTATAATGGAAAAACACCAAAAATTGCTGACTCTGCCTTCATCGCCGATTATGTAACAATAACCGGGGATGTAGCTATCGGTGAAGAAAGTTCCATATGGTTTCAAACAACAATCCGTGGTGATGTGTCCACAACGGTAATTGGAAATAGAGTGAATGTCCAAGACAATTCTGTGCTCCATCAAAGCTCAAACAGCTCTTTAACTATCGAGGACAATGTTACAATTGGCCATCAATGTATTATTCATGGCTGTACTATTAGAAAAGGAGCATTAATTGGAATGGGTTCTACTATTTTAGATAATGCGGAAATCGGAGAAGGAGCTTTTGTCGGAGCAGGTAGCCTTGTCCCTCCTGGTAAAAAAATTCCGCCGAACACATTAGTAGTAGGACGACCTGCAAAAGTAGTGCGGGAGTTGACTGAAGAAGATAGAAAATACCTAACTAACATCAACGATGATTATGTAAAAAAGGGGAAAGAATACAAGTTATTACAGAGTCAAGAGAAGAGTAAGTAAGAGAAATCCTTAGAATAAAGAGAATACCCCAGCAAAATTTCTATTTCGCTGAGGTATTCTCTTTATCTAAATGTGGCGAAAATAAAACTTCTTGTACAGCCATACTACAAAACTTCGCCCTCTAGAATGATAAGAAAGGAATGTTTCCCCCCTTTCTTATCATTCTAGACCTGCTTGCTCTCTCAATGCTTCTACCTTATCTGTACGTTCCCAAGATAAATCTACATCTGTACGGCCGAAATGTCCGTAAGCCGCTGTTTGCTTGTAGATCGGGCGACGTAAGTCTAACATTTTAATAATTCCTGCTGGACGAAGGTCAAAGTTTTTGCGAACTAAATCTACTAACACTTCCTCAGAAACTTTGCCAGTTCCAAATGTATCCACTGCAATAGATACAGGCTGTGCTACACCAATAGCATATGCAAGTTGAACTTCTGCTTTATCTGCTAATCCGGCCGCTACGATGTTTTTCGCAACATAACGTGCTGCATAAGCTCCAGAGCGATCCACTTTTGTTGCATCTTTGCCAGAGAATGCACCACCGCCATGACGTGCATAGCCACCGTAAGTATCAACAATAATTTTACGGCCAGTTAAACCAGCGTCCCCTTGAGGTCCACCGATTACGAAGCGTCCTGTTGGATTGATAAAATACTTAGTCTCTCCATCAATTAACTCTGCTGGTACAACAGGATTAATCACATGCTCTTTTAAATCAGCAACTATTTGCTCATGAGTTGCGTCTTCATGATGCTGGGTAGAAATAACAATTGTATCAATACGAACTGGCTTGTCATTCTCATCATACTCAACTGTTACTTGAGTTTTTCCATCTGGGCGCAAGTAAGGAAGTGTCTCATTTTTACGAACTTCCGCTAAGCGACGAGACAATTTATGAGCCAAAGAAATTGGTAGTGGCATTAATTCTTCTGTTTCATTACATGCAAATCCGAACATCAACCCTTGGTCTCCAGCTCCAATTGCTTCAATTTCCTCATCAGTCATTGAACCTTCACGTGCTTCTAACGCTTGGTCTACACCTTGAGCAATATCAACAGACTGTTCATCAATAGAAGTTAGTACCGCACATGTTTCTGCATCAAAACCGTATTTTGCACGAGTATAGCCAATTCCTTTTACTGTTTCACGAACAATTTTCGGAATATCTACATAAGTAGATGTTGTAATTTCTCCGGCTACTAATACTAGACCTGTTGTTACTGTTGTTTCACAAGCAACACGGGCATTTGGATCACTGGCTAAAATTTGATCTAAAATAGAATCAGAAATTTGATCACAGATTTTATCTGGATGCCCTTCAGTTACTGATTCTGATGTAAATAGTCGACGATTATTTGTCATGATACTCTATTACCTCTTTCATATTATTATTTCGGAATTACTCTCTATGAAGAAAAGCGCTGGAGCTGGACAGAATTACACTTGTGCCATAACAACAAAAAACCTTTCCTCTTTTATTCACACAAAAAGAGGAAAGGTTAGCATTCAGTATCCCTTCACTCTTATCGTCCAAGGCAATATACCTTGCATCAGTTAAGCACCTTTCACTAGTCATTCAGTGAGGTTGCTGGGCTTCATAGGGGCTGTTCCCCTCCGCCTGCTCTGGATAAGAGAGTATCCGTTTCATAGGTTATCATAACTATATTTTATCTTCATGTCAATGGATACTTATTATTTTCAAAAAGAATAATAATTGCAATTTTTTTCACAATATGTCATGTTATACATACAGATGTATTACATTATATCTTTTTGAGGGAGGGAGCACGAGCATGGCTACACTTAACCTATCCAAAGGTTTACAGGAACTGTCAAAGCAAGCCAAACATTTTTCAGAAGCTCAACTAGCTGAAGAGGTTATCAAACGAAAGGAAGGGCACCTCACAAACAAAGGTGCAATCTACACCACAACAGGAAAGTATACTGGACGTGCTTCAAATGATAAGTTTATCGTTGAAGAAGATTGCTCTAAAGACAAGATTTACTGGGGGAAAGTAAATCACCGTATTTCAAAGGAACATTTTTTCAATCTGTATGAAAAAGTAATAGCCCATTTAAAAGAAAAAGAAGAAATTTTTGCTTTTAAAGGATTTGCCGGTGCTGACCCTAACCACAGATTGTCTATAGAAGTCATTAACGAATTTGCATGGCAAAATTTATTTGCCCATCACCTATTTATCCGTCCGACTGAAGAACAGTTAAAAGAACATCAAACAGAATTTACAGTTGTATCTGCTCCAACTTTTAAAGCGGATCCAGCTGTTGACGGGACAAACTCTGAAGCATTTATTATTATTTCATTTGAAGAAAAAATTGTTTTGATTGGTGGTACGGAATATGCTGGTGAAGGAAAGAAAGCTATCTTCACAGTCATGAACTACTTACTACCGCAAAAAAATATCTTCCCGATGCACTGTTCCGCAAATATCGGTGAAGATGGAAATACCGCGTTGTTCTTCGGTTTATCTGGAACTGGAAAAACAACATTATCTGCTGATGACCATCGAAAACTCATTGGCGATGATGAGCATGGCTGGTCTGATAACGGAATATTTAATATTGAAGGTGGCTGCTACGCAAAAACTATTCATCTGTCACGTGAAAAAGAACCTGAAATTTATGATGCTATTAAATATGGTTCCATATTGGAAAATGTAGTGGTTGACGAAAGTACAAGAATTCCTGACTACGACGATACATCTATTACAGAAAATGGGCGAGTAGCTTATCCAATTGAGGCAATTAAAAATATTGCTGTTCCAAGTGTTGCTGGGCATCCTAATGCAATTATTTTCTTAACAGCTGATGCCTTTGGAGTGTTACCTCCGATTAGTATCCTAACAAAAGAACAAGCGATGTACCATTTTATTAGCGGTTATACTAGTAAATTAGCAGGTACAGAAGTAGGCATCACCTCTCCACAAGTCACATTCTCGTCTTGTTTCGGAGAACCGTTCCTTCCGTTAAATCCAGCGGAATATGCTAAGTTATTAGGCGAGAAATTAGATAAGCACGACGCGAGAGTATATCTAGTGAACACTGGCTGGACTGGTGGCAGCTACGGAGTCGGCTCAAGAATGAATTTACCATACACTCGCACAATGATCCATCAAGCATTAGATGGTAAATTGGAAGGTGTAGAAATAATTATCGACCCTATATTCGGACTAGCCATTCCAACACAAGTGGAGGGTGTTCCGACAGAAATATTGAACCCTATTCATACTTGGGCAGATAAAGAAGAATATACACGAGTGGCTACTGAGTTAGCTAATAAATTTAAAGCAAATATTAAGCGATTTACCAATGTATCTGAACAGATTATCGTGGAAGGCGGACCAAAATAGAGAAGTGGGACTACTGGAACATCTATGGTTGGCACAAAACGCCAACCATAGATGTTCCAGTAATTATATCATTTTGTTCACAAATACTTAATCAAGAAAGTTGATATGGTTCTTGTATTTCCTTCTCTGAAAGGCTGGGTTTGCCAAATTGCAGATACAATTTTACCGTAACCACTTAGGAATAACTGTAGTAAAGCTATCATAATCGCTCGTTCTACCATACCCCTTACCTCTTCATACTGTTTTTCAATTGAAAGTGATTGAATCATCTCATCTGCAGGAAGACGTTCAATCCATGTAAACAAAGCATATACATACTCCCCTTGTCTACAAATTCCAAAAGTAATCGGCTTAGACATCAAAACGTCTAGTCCGCAGGCTTTCTCCATTGCTTCAAACTCTTGTTTCTTCTTCTCATAAGTATCTCTCTTAGAAAGTCGCAGTAAAAATTTCTCCCCTGTTGTATCCTCTACATAAAATTTTTGATTCGCTGACCATCCTTTGTGAATTTCTTCAACCTTTATCCACTGAACAAAAAAAGGTATATCTTGCAACATTAGCATCCCCACCTATTCACCTATTTTCTCCCACTACATATAGTAGCAATATACCTACAAACGCCTATTTCTTTCTATCAATTCATCTTAACACCAATTCACTTTTTGGAAAAGGAGGAACATCATGAAACGTGTGATCACAATGATTTCCATGTTTATGCTTTTGTTATTTGTGGTTACTGCTTGTGGGAAATCCAGCGATACAGAGAAAAAAGATAAAGTAACAGAAAAATTAACAAAAGTACGTCTCGCTGAAGTAACCCACTCACTTTTTTATGCCCCTCTTTATGTTGCCATCAGCGAAGGATTTTTTAAAGAGGAAGGTATCGATTTAGAATTAACAACCACCCCCGGCGGCGACAAAACGATGACTGCATTATTGTCAGATGGTGCTGATATTGCCCTAGTCGGATCTGAAACATCTATTTATGTTGCTACTCAGGAAGCCAAGGATAAGGTCATCAATTTTGCTCAATTAACCCAAACAGACGGTACATTCCTCGTTGCTCGCGAAGACGTAGAAGCTTTTAGTTGGGAAGATATAAAAGGAAAAACATTCCTGGGACAACGTGAAGGCGGCATGCCGCAAATGGTTGGAGAATACGTATTAAAGCAACATGCTATTGACCCGAAAAAGGATTTAACATTGATTCAAAATATTGATTTCGCTAATATTGCCAGTGCTTTTGCATCTGGTACTGGTGATTATGTACAGCTCTTTGAGCCAACTGCAAGCATTATGGAAAAAGAAGGAAAAGGGCATATTGTTGCCTCATTCGGTGTAGAATCTGGCACAGTTCCTTACACATCATTTATGGCGAAAGAAAGTTACTTAACGGAGGAGAAAGATACAGTTACTGCTTTTACTCGTGCTATTTATAAAGGACAAAAATGGGTGGATTCTCACTCAGCTCAGGAAATTGCTGATTCTGTAGAGTCCTTTTTTGCAGATACCGAAAAAGATATTCTCATTTCTTCCATCGAACGCTACCAATCACAATATTCTTACGCAACCAATCCAATTTTAGATGAAGAAGAATGGAATCAATTGCAAGCAATTATGAAAGAAGCAAAAGTCTTAGATGAGGAAGTACCTTATCAAGAGTTGGTAAATACAACTATCGCTAAAAATGTAATGGAAGAATAGTGATGTCATATGACTTATTTACAAGTGAAAAACGTTTCTCATACTTTTTTTCAAGAACAGAACTGGACAGAAGTA
>DAIDKD010000087.1 GCA_027451065.1 Bacillaceae bacterium
TACCAAATCTGTTATGCCTATAATAGTTGCTCCCCAGCCTTGTCCAATCATCGAAACAAGCATCGAAACATTAGTGCGGAAAGAAAGATAACCGATGTACCCGAGAAAGATTACAGTGAATAATGACTTCATCACTTTTATGATACTTTTTCTACTAAATAAATTTTGAAAATAATTTTTAGGATTGATCCTACTTGCTTTCGGCTGAATTAGCTTAGGAGAAAATAGAAATCGAACTTGTACCATATAATTCACCAAACTAAATATCAATACCACACAAAAAATAGGCAACACAATCTCAGCAATGGAATATAGCATGGTCAACATATATCTACCAGGGTTTGCATCAATATGAACATTGTCTAACAATGATACATAAGAAGTAATCATTTTTCCGACAACCCAGCTACTCATACCAAAAATAAGTATCGCCATCGCAAGCACTGAGAAAGAAGTTTGTAAATCTTGGCTCTTCGCTACATTCCCTTCTTCCCTTGCATTATTCCTCTGCTTGGGGGTGGCTTTCTCTGTTTTGTTATCCTTTGCCAATATCCTTCCCCCTCGTATTTTCTTGAGTTACTTAGTTAAAAAGTAATCAAACATCTCCTGATATTGATTTAATAATTCTGTTGACAAATTTTGAAATACAGTTCCTAATACCAGTACACTCATACCGACAAACAATATTCCCAATGTAGTTTTTACCGCAAATGAGTTCATAAAAACATTTAATTGTGGCGCATTTTTTGCCATAATAGCAAGTATGATATGCAATATAAATATTGTTCCTGTTAAGGGTAATGCAATTTGTACTGCTGCCGTTATTGCAAACATAAAGGTTCCCACAACCAAATCCTTAAAATTGCTATCGATTAACATAGCAATTGAAGCAGTGTAATCAAACGACCTTACCATGAGGAAAATAACTCCTTCTAATCCATTCATGAAAATAAAAACAATAACAAAAAATATATCTAGTAGATTTGCTGATATTGTCGCTTTTGATTCAGAATTTGCCCCAATCATCTCCGCCATAGAAAAACCTAGGTCAAAATCAATCAACGTTCCCGCCATCTTAGGTATCAGTACTAAAAACTCTACTAATTTCGCCAAAGCAAGTCCCATTCCTACCTGCGTGATGACAACAAACAATAACTGCAATGTCGTCCCAATCATTGACAAATCAATTTTCCCTGATACACCTAACGATATCGCCATTCCCAATATTACTTTCGCCATCATTGGAATCTTACTCCCTGACATAAAAGGAAGTAAAAATAGAAACGTTCCAATACGACAAAATGCAATAAATGTAGCTAACATTGTCTCTACTATCATTTTTTTCCTCCTCTACACCTTAATCAACGCAGGGAGGCTTTCTAATACTTCAATGATAGTTTCTGAAATTTGTCCAAACATCCATGGCCCTAAAATGATAAGCACGGCAATGATACTTATTGTTTTAGGAAAAAATGTTAATGATTGGTCTTGTATTTGCATCATTGCCATGATAACTGCTACAATCACAACAACTACAACACTCATACTTGCTGCCGGAAGGACAATCGTAACACCTTTTATTAAAAAACTTTGAAATATATCATTCACTGGGGAAATATCCATATACACACTCACTTTCTCCTATATTGCTATTGTTTGAAGAATAATCTCTGCTATTTTTGAATACCCACCAATATATAAGAATATTAATATTTTAAAAGGCAGACTAATAATCATTGGGGGGAGCATCATCATTCCAAGATACATAAGCAATGTACTTACAATTAAATCAATAAAGATGAACGCCAAATAAATAAACATCCCAACTAATAATCCTTGTTGCACTTGAGTTAGCACAAATGCCGGTACAAGTGTAAGCAACGATATATTATTCACCTCTTCTGGAACTTCTTCGCTAAACATATTCAACATCATATGGATTTCATCGTGATAAGTATTTTCTAACATGTAATCCTTTAGAATAGGTGTCGTCCGCTCTATAATTTCTACAGTAGTTGCTATTTCATTGTCTTGAATAGGCTGCCATACTTCTTTATTTAATTCAGAAAGTACTGGCTGCATCACAAATACTGCTAGAAATAAAGCAAGACCTACTATTACTTGGTTAGGTGGCAACGTTTGTGTTCCCATTCCTTGCCTTGTCAAACTTAATACAATAATGATAAAGGTAAAATGACTGAACATGAGTACAAGTGAAGACGCTAAAGAAAGAACTGTTACCAACAAAAATAGCTGTACACTTGAATTCAAGGAACCATCTTGATTTTGTAAATCTATTACATCACTGGGAATAATCGTACTTTCTGCATATGCACTCTTTGTGAAAAAGAAAATTCCAATAAAAGTAACACCAAAAACAAAAATAAAATATTTTTTATATTTCTTCATCATGTATTCCATCATCTCTATCTGTTATGTTCATCATACTATTTATCGATTCTGAGAAAGTACTCTCAAATTTCTTCCCCTGACTCTGCAGCTCAATGGAGTTAATTCCATGATTGCTTACTACTGTAAAAATTTTATTACCCTCTATTTCAAATAAGAAGGCATTTGTTTGATGACTTAAAGAAATCCTATCCTTTAATGCGATGAAACTGTTCTCACCTTTTTTTAATAATTGATTTTTTCTTGCTTTGTGTGATATAAATATTGTCACTGTACCGAGCATAGCTAATATGAATATTATTTGAAGCAATGAAGAAAAGTAACTGGCTATTGTAACGACCTCCTTCTACACGAAAATAACATTTGAATATACAATATTAAAATAGTAATATTGTATATAATACCATGATAAAACCATCATATCAATGTATTTTATTATTTTGGTATACTAAAAGTTGTTAATATTGCAAAAAAATACAATGTGTTTTTACTTCGACACTTACACATTATTTGAATATTTTTAGCAATGAACCGAAGTGGAGTTCTTCCAACTTTTATTTTTTGAAATTACCTGATGTTTTATATTGCCGTAATCATTACAAACATAACTATTTGATTCTATTATCCCTCTATTCTATTACTGCTTCTATCACTCTTACACCAAAGTACCCACTTACATTCACTAACTCACCAAGTCCAATTAGTACACCATTTATCATCATCTTCACCGGCTCATTGATATCTTCGAACAACTCTATAATCTCATCTTCCTGATAGCTTAAAAACTCTTTTAAGTTGGTTGATTTTCTTCCAAAAATAAACAATAGATCTATTTCTACACCTTTTAAAATATTCTCTTCAATCTTGTTTGAAGTTGTTGGTAAATGCGGAGTAATAGCTCGTTCTTCTCTGATATCAGGTAACTTTTCTGACTCTTCCACTATTACCGTGTTCTCTTTATTCATTTCGTTTGCTCCAAGAAGCTTATATACCATCTTTTTAGCATCTTTTATTGAAATAATCTGCATTATTTTAGAGTGAACCAAATCCCCAACGTGTAAATCAAAAGAAATTTTTACAGCATCTTGTCTTTCTTCTGTAAGATTCTCGATTTCATCCTTTAAAGAAACTACTTTGATTGAAGGGGGAGAGATATCTACAATATCATTGAATAACTCCGACATTGCAGTTGCAGCATTCCCCATCATTTGATTCATCGCTTCTTTGACTGCACTTAATTCTAACTCTGTCAATTCTTTTTCAGGGTCAACCTCTCCATTTCCCATCATCATTAAATCGGCAATTACTGCAGCTCCCTCTGTCTTCAGCACAAGCATATTCTCTACATCAATTGCTTTGTCATAGCTGACCCCAAGCACAACATGAGGAATTTCTACATCACTTGCATCATACAAATCTACTACTTCAACACTAGGAGTTGTTATATGTACCGACCGATTTAAAAGAGTAGACAAAACTGTTGAAGCTGAACCGAATGATATATTTGCAATCTCTCCTACTACATCAATGTCTTTTTGTGAAAAACCTATCATTTCTTCTGCATTTTTCTCTACCATATAAATATCACTTCCTTTTACTTATTCACTTATATAGTTTTTAAACATGACTGCTTTTTTATTCCCAATTTTCCCTAGATGGCAATCAAATTTATGTTTCCCTTCAACAAAACCTTTTAGAGAGTCCGTGACCTTTGTATGTAAAGGAAGCACATCTCCCAGTTCGATCGCTTGAATGTCATCAAGTGTTACTTTTATTGACCCTAATGATACTTCAAGATTTGTATGTACTTGCTTAATTTCACTTTCAATTTCTTCGTTAAAACGTTTTTTCTTATCCACTGTACTCTCAACAACATTCTCTAATTTACTCATAATGGATTCTACAGAAAAAAAAGGAATACCGATGCGCACTGTTGTAATCCAATACTCTGATTTGACATCTACACTTACGAGAGCCATCATATCATTTGCTGTTATCCCCTTTAACAAGTTTGGGTCCGTTTCTCTGTCAATTAATCTAGGTTGAATCGGTGCAACACTAGCAAAAGATTCTTCTAAACTTTCTAGGAACTTCATAAATATATTATCTAAAGTTAGTGTTTCAAATTGTGATAATGGACGACGTTCTTTAAAATGACGTTTCGTTGAGCCACCCGATAAACATTCGTGAATATATATTGCGAAAGCTAAATCCAATTCGATAATAATTTCCCCTAATTGAGGCATCCCTAAATCTACAACACAGAGCAAATAATAGTCTTTTGGCATGACACTGCTGTACTCACTTACAAATGAAACTTGTTGTACAACGGCATCATCTACAGATAGAGGTAAGCGAATACGTGATGATATGTACTGCGTAGATTTCTTTACAAAATTAAATATGAGCGTACGGATACTTTGTAAATGTTCATTTCCAAATTTCTCTGGTCGGTGGAAATCATACTCCTTGAATTTATGTTCCGTTGCCACAATCTCCGTTTCAATCAAGTTCTCTACAGCTTCCCCAGCAGAGACCGCTTGTAGCAACGCATCTATTTGGTCTTGCGATAGCTTTTCTTCGTTCAAGGTTACATATCCTCCTCATTCTCAAAAATCAAGTCTATAATCTCCACATAAATTTTTCCATCTTTTGTCAACATTTTCCCCTTTCCAATTTTTTTATTTTCCAACACAATAGAAATCACCTTGGCCTCCGAATCATCCAAGCGATAAACTGTACCTTTGGTAACTGTGAGCAAATCTTCTATCATCTTAGTGGTTTTACCAACCTCAAAATATACAGTTAAAGGGATATGGTTATTTAACTCCATTTCTCGCTCTCCTTCTTTCATAAAAGAATAGATGATTAAGTGGAAAAATTCTTCTTTTGACCATCTATTCTTGCAATTTATCGAATTAAACCAACAACCTCACTTAAAATATCGTTAGAAATACTGATAATCTTTGTACTTCCTTGGAAACCCTTCTGATATACCATTAAATCTACAAATTCTGTTGCTAGGTCAACATTGGATGCTTCTAATGCTCCTCCTCTTATTGAACCCGCACCATTTTCGCCAGCAACACCAAAAGAAACTTGCCCCGCCGAAATGCCCGGTGTATAAGTTCCATCCCCTTGTTGTACCATACCATCATTGTTTGTAAAAGTAGCTACTGCTAATTTCGCAAGTTCTTCTGTTGAACCATCAGAATAATATAGATACACTGATCCGCCATCGCCAATATAATAACTAGTTGCAACTTTCGCCCCACTTCCATCTGCCTTTGCTGATACTGTAGCAGTTGTATCGAACATCGTAAGGCTTGATAAATCAAGGACTAAGCCAGTTGCTCCTGAGGCACTGATATCAACTAATTCTGGATGAAACGGTGATACGGAAAAGTCAAGAGAAGTTGTCCCAACAACGATTGAATTATTCGGTTCCTCTGGGTCCAGCATTGTTATAGTTACTTCCACATTCTCATTTCCACTCTCCTCTGTCCACGTGAAGTCCACTGCCAGCATCACTTTCTCACCAGCATCATTATATACTGTAATTTGTGATGTTTTCGTATACTTTCCTTCATCATAAGTGGGGTTCAAAGGTAGGTTGCCAGACAGTGACGCTCGTGTAGAGGCTACACCTGGAACTGCTTTACCGATTTCAATTTCAATTGGTTGCGGATCTCTTCCAATAGGCATCCCTGTTGCGTATCCTAATACATACTGACCATTTTGATTGATAACATATCCGTCTGACGACACACTAAAACTTCCATTTCTTGTATATACAATAGACCCTCCGGTGATATCTCCGACGACAAAGAGCCCATCTCCTGTCAATGCAGCATCCATTAACCTGCCAGTAGTAGTTGCTGCTCCAGCACTGTAGTCCGTCTGGACGGAACTTAACTTAGAGCCACTCCCGATGCTCATAGAATTCGTACTTGCATATAAATCACTGACACTTCCGCTCATTGTATTTGTATACAACAAATCCGTAAACTGCGCTTGTTGCTTTTTAAAAGCTGTCGTTGATGCATTGGCAATATTGTTTGAGGTTACACTAAGTGCTTGTTGGTATGCTTGCATCCCTGCTATACCAGATTGCATAGCTTGAATCATAATGAACCACTCCTTATATATAATTTAGTCTTCATTTGTTAAACCTTCTTCTGAATCCGACACTTGCGTTACCCACTGTGAAGGAACATATTTTCCATCTACTACAAGAATAATAGAACCATCAGTAGCTAAACGTACTGAATCCACCCTTCCAGATACAGCAGTGGCATCATCGGCAACACCAACAATATATTTTCCAACAAAATCCATACCACTCTGTAGCGCTGATTGACTAGTTAATTCTACGAGAGATTCTACTGCAATGGTCATATTTTGCACTTGTTCCATTAAAGACAGTTGTGACATTTGGCTCATCATCTCTGATGTTTCCATAGGACTGGTCGGATCTTGGAACTGTAAACTTGCTAAAAATAACTTTAAAAAATCATCTTTGTCCATTATGCTTGAAGTTGCATCGCTAATCGAGCTACTTGTTGCACGATTACTAGCGCTACTAATTCCATCAATCGTACTAGACATCTTCAACACCTCCTAATATTTCATCAAATCTTTTAGATATCTTCTTGTCACTTATTTCTTGATGTCGCTCTTGTTTCTGCTGCTTCTGCTGTTCTTTTTGTTCTTTCGATTCTCTCTCTGAAAAATAAAATTGCACTTCCACATGCTTTTCCTGAAATTTCATTTGTAAATCTTCAAATATCGCTTCCACACTCTTCTTCGCTAAGTGCTCATAAATATCTACTTCTATCATTAATGTATCCCCTATTTTTTGCATGACAACATCAAGCTTACCTAAATTCTCCGGGTTCAACTGGATAAAAGCCTTATCTGTTCTCACAATAAAGTTCTGAAGATAATCTATTCTCTGCTGAAGTTTATTAGCCAAGTTACTTAAAGTTGTTTTCTCATACGTCATACCTACTGCCGAAATCTCATTTGGTGTAGCTTGTTCTATTGAAACCTCATTTGGTACAACCACTTCTTGCTCCTTATTCGAATCCTTCTTTACCCGAAAGAAAGTATCTTCAGATGCTTCTTCCTTTTTGCTATCCTGCCCATCAATGTTTTGCAACTCTGCTCTTTCTATCCTTTGATTCTCTTTCGGTATCTGGCCCAACTCCTCTGCTAATTGTTGAAGAGCATCAGTAAACCCTTCTTCTGAAAATTGTTCAAGAACATCAGTAAACCCTTCTTCTGAAAATTGTTGAAGAACATCAGTAAACCCTTCTTGTAAAGAAAGTCTGTTTTGTAAGTCCTTCATTAGTAACGATTCCTGAAAAAACTCTGTTGTATGATGTATTTCCTCTCTACTCTCTAAAAAAAATGCTTGTCGAGAAATTTCTTGAAAGAACTCTCCTACATCGCTTAGATTTCCTAAATGTGAATGTTCTATTACAAACATGTCTTCTATAAAAGGATACGGGACAAAAAGAGGTATTGCTAAACTTAGAATTTCCCTCTCCATTTCTTCTGAACCAATGTCTTCCATTTCATCTCCCATTATTAATTTGTTTGAAAAGGTATCTTTCTTCTGAAACGTTGTTCTTCCACTTTCAATTTTTGGTTCAGAAATTCTTGGCATCTCAACATAATTTCTTATTAATACATTTATCAAAAATTCCTCTCCCTTTCTATTTCTCCCTCTTATACACAGTCTTAAATGCGCAACATAATTTTCATATCCAATAGCTGCTTTTCTTCTTTTTTCTCTTTTTCCTTTTGTTTCCAAACTATCGATTCGCCATACAAAGAGTTAATAGTAGACTCTTTTTCTTTTAGCCTTTCAAGCATTTTTTCATTCGTCTGAATAAACTCAGTTAGTTTCTTGATTTCCTTTTCTAATTTATTCATTCTTTCCGCAGAAAAACTATCACCAATTAAAATTCCTGCTAATGCAGAAGAACCTTCTATAATAGGCTTATTTCTAGAACAGAATACTTCCACTTCATAATCAAACTTTTGTTCTGCTCGTTTTCTTCGCAGTATTAGGGTACCAATCTCTTGCAGCAGTTCATTTTTTTCCCTTTCTAATTGGAGTTGAATGGTGTGATATTGTCTTGTATCCATCATGACTTGTTCGCTCTTCTTTTTGGATAATGAAAAATATCTGAGATAACAATCCCGAATTTATCTTCTACTAGTAAAACCTCTCCAATTCCAGCATGTTGCTCAGCAAGATAAATATCTACTTTATGCCCTGCTTTTTTTTCTACTTCTAAAATATCTCCAACACTTAGCAGGCGAATATCTTCAAGTGTCATCCTTTTCTTACCTAGCCTTACAATAAAATCTATTGGAATATCCGAAATCCCATGAATATTCTCCATGACCATACCTTTTTCAATGTGCTCCTTTTCTAAATACTCCAGTTCAGATAATTCGATACGCGCCACTTCATTCAATGTCTCACACCAACCTTCTATACTTCATCAAAATGCATCTGGATTCAACACAAGTACAACGCGCCCATCTCCCAAGATTGTTGCTCCTGAAAAGTAGACGCTACTATCAGCGAAAAAATCTCCTAGGGACTTTAGCACAATTTCACGCCGGGCAATCACACTGTGAATCGCTAATCCATACATACGCTTCGTATTTTTAACAACCAATAGTAATGTTTCTGTTGTTCCAAGGTCATCGTCTTCATCAAATACTTCTCCTAAAGTAATCACTTCAATGACTTGATTTCGATAGTTTAATACTTCTTTCCCATTAATAATTTGGATTTCCTCGTTATCTACCTTGATTGCTTCCACCACATTTCCCAAAGGAATTGCATATCTTGTTTGACCTGCTCTTACTAGCATCGCTTGAATGATAGATAGCGTAAGTGGAAGCTCAATACGAAAAACAGATCCATTACCCTCCTCTGAGGAAACAGTTAATGTTCCACCTAACTTTGTAATTGTTGTTTTGACAACATCCAATCCTACGCCGCGGCCGGAAATATCAGAGACTACTTCTGCTGTACTAAATCCCGGACGAAAGATTAAATCATATATTTCGTGCTCTGATAATTTTAGCGTGTCAGATTCCGAGAGAATATTTTTTTTTATCGCCTTCTTCATAACACCTTCTTTATTGATTCCACGACCATCTTCAGAAATTTGAATGACAACATTATTCCCACTATGAAATGCTTCAAGTCGAACGGTTCCTGTCTCAGATTTACCTACTGCTTTACGCTCTGCAACAGTTTCTACTCCATGGTCTACTGCATTTCTTATTAAATGGACCAGCGGGTCATTAATTTTATCAATGACAATCTTATCAACCTCTGTATCTTCACCAAGAATCACCAAATCTATTTCCTTACCTAAATCTTTTGCCAACGTACGAACCATTTTAGGGTAGCGGCTAAATACTGTCTCGATTGGGACCATTCGCATACTTAACAAATTATTTTGAATCTCTTTTGAAATGTCTCCCAAGCGATTCAAATGTTCCATTAAATCTTTATCCTTCATATGCTGTGCAATCTCTTCTATTTTCCCACGCTCTACAACACTTTCCTCAAATATGTTCATCAGTTGCTCGATTTTTTCCAATTGAACACGAATTGACTTGCTTTCTCCTCTTACAGATGCGGATTTTTGCTTAATATTATTAGCTAACAGAGAGGGTTCGGCTGTTTCCTTTGTTCTATTTACATCAATTTCTTTTTCCCCTGATATGATTTGGACATCTTCTACATCCGTAATATTCGCTAGTTCTTTATGTAGCTCATCAATATATTTCTCTTCAGTTAAAGTGAATACAATTGAAAACTCACACTCAAATTCTTCGCCCTCTATTTTTTCAATAGAAGGACTTAATTCAAGAATATCACCGTACTCCTTCACTTTATCTATACACATAATCGCACGAATCGATTTTAATTGTACGCTTGCAGCAAAAGTAACTTTCATCATTTTTGTTAGACACTTCTGGACACGAAACGGTACTGCGTTATGCAACACCGCCTCTAATTTGCTTACTATGTGGCCTACTTCAAAATAACCCGTACCGCCTTGCTGGATATCTGATATTATTTTTTCTAGTATGTCTACACACTCAAAGACAGTATCAATCATTTCAGCTGTCAAATTTATCTTTTCTTGACGAATTTCATCTAATACATTTTCCATTGCATGAGTTAAATTTGCCATTTGATGAAATTCCATTGTGGCAGCCATACCTTTAAAGGTATGCGCAGAGCGAAAAATGTCATCTATCAGTTCAATTGCTGATAAATCTTTTTCTAACAGTAACAAATTGTCATTTAAGGCTTGCAAATGTTCTTGCGATTCTTCGAGAAATATAGATATCATTTCTTCTTGCATACTATTCCTCTTTCCCATTCATTTTGAGCGTACTACGATAACTTTCCTAGTGCTTCTAACACACGATCTGCTTGAAATGGTTTTACGATAAAATCTTTCGCACCATTCTTGATTGCATCTAACACCATTCCCTGTTGTCCCATTGCAGAACACATGATAACTTTCGCACCCTTATCCATCCCAATGATATTTTTCAACGCTTCCAATCCGTCCATTTCAGGCATTGTAATATCCAATGTAACAATATCCGGTTGATGCTCTTGATATTTTTCAACTGCTTCTTTTCCATTTTCTGCTTCAGCAACTACTTCATATTCACTACTATCTTTGAGTATATTTTTTATCATTGTACGCATAAACATGGCATCATCCACCACTAATATCTTCTTCATCTTTCTCTCTCCTCATACTTCTCTAATATTTATTCACTTATTTTAATCACTACG
>DAIDKD010000088.1 GCA_027451065.1 Bacillaceae bacterium
ATACAGTGAGAAAGAATTACTACATTACATGGAAAATGCTGTGAAAATAAATCCTGACCACCCAGTGCTAGTTGATAGATACATGATTGGACTGGAATTGGAAGTAGATGCTGTTTCTGACGGTAAGGATGTGCATATTCCTGGAATTATGGAGCATGTTGAGCGTGCCGGAGTTCACTCAGGAGACTCAATCGCTGTATATCCGCCACAAACAATTTCTCAGGAAATCAAGAATCAAATTATCGATTATACAGTTGCCTTGGCACGTGGACTGAAAATCGTCGGTTTGTTGAATATCCAGTTTATCCTATTTGACAACCAAGTATATGTAATCGAAGTAAATCCTCGTTCAAGTCGTACAGTACCGTTCATTAGTAAAATCACTAATATTCCGCTGGCGAATATTGCAACGAAAGTTATTTTAGGAACACCGTTAGCGGAGCTTGGTTACGCTACAGGCTATCACGAAGAAGAGAAGGAAGTATTCGTAAAAGCACCAGTATTCTCTTTTGCTAAATTGCGCTCAGTTGATACTACATTAGGCCCTGAAATGAAGTCTACTGGGGAAGTAATGGGGAAAGACAGAACATTGGAAAAAGCTCTTTATAAAGCTTTAGTGGCTTCTGGAATTAACATACCGACGCACGGAACAGTATTAATGACAGTAGCTGATAAAGATAAAGAAGAAGCAACTGCGATTGCAAGAAGATTTACTGATATTGGCTACAATATCATTGCAACTAGCGGAACAGCAAAAGTATTGGCAGAAGAAAATATTCCAGTACAAGTAGTAAATAAAATCGGTGAGGAAAATAACTTGTTGGATATTATCCATCAAGGTGGAGCACAGTTTGTTATTAATACATTAACAAAAGGAAAACAACCTGCTCGTGACGGCTTTAGAATTCGCCGTGAGTCAGTGGAGAATGGTGTTGCTTGTTTAACATCATTAGATACAACGAGAGCAATTTTACGAGTAATAGAGTCAATGACCTTCTCATCAATGGAGATGAAGCAACCAAATGAACAGGTGGTGCTTGTATGATAAAAAAGTCACTGATGGAAGTAATTTTCCAACAAGAAATCGCAGATAGTATTTTCGAGCTTGTATTAGAAGGTATACTTGTAGAGGAAATGAACGAACCAGGACAATTTGTTCATATCAAAGTAGCAGATGGGGAAACCCCTCTGCTACGCCGCCCAATTAGTATTTGCCAAATCGATAAAGAAAAGAATCAATTTACTGTTTTGTATCGAGCTGAAGGGCAAGGGACGAAAATTCTTTCTACTCACAAAGTCGGCGCGAAAATTGATGTAATGGGTCCGATAGGTAATGGATTTCCAATTGAAGAGGCAAAGACTGGAGAAACTGCTCTTTTAGTAGGTGGAGGTATTGGCATACCACCATTATATGAATTGTCCCGACAGTTAGTGGAAAAAGGCGTCAAGGTTATTCATGTCTTAGGATTCGGTTCTGAGAAAGATGTTTTCTACGAAGAAGCTTTTCAAAAATTAGGAGACACATATATTACGACTGTTGATGGAACTTATGGGCATCGAGGATTTGTTACAGATGTCATTGAGGAAAAACAAATTTCTTTTGATGTGCTCTATTCTTGTGGCCCTTTAGGAATGCTTCAGGCGTTAGAGGAAAGATTTGAAGGAAGACGTGCCTTTGTTTCTGTGGAAGAGCGAATGGCTTGCGGAATTGGTGCTTGTTTTGCCTGTGTATGTCATAAGAAAAATGATCCAACAGGGAAAGGGTACAAAAAAGTTTGTGTGGATGGGCCAGTATTTAAAATGGGAGAGGTGGTACTGTGAGTCGATTACAGATAGAATTGCCAGGTTTGTCATTGAAAAATCCAATTATGCCAGCTTCAGGCTGCTTTGGATTTGGGCGTGAATATGCTGACTTTTATGACTTAAATAAACTTGGGGCAATTATGATAAAAGCTGCAACAGTGGAACCACGATACGGAAACCCAACTCCCCGTGTTGCTGAAACACCATCTGGAATGCTTAATGCCATTGGCTTACAAAATCCAGGTTTGGAGAAAATAATTAGTGAGGAACTAGAGTGGCTCAAGCAATTTGACACACCAATTATTGCCAATGTAGCTGGTTCTGAAACAGAAGATTATGTGGAGGTTGCTAAAGAAATTTCAAAAGTTTCCAATGTTCATGCCTTAGAGCTGAATATTTCTTGTCCTAATGTAAAAACAGGCGGAATTGCTTTCGGAACGGTACCAGAAGTAGCAGCAGAATTAACGAAGCGAGTAAAAGAAGTTTCTGAAGTTCCTGTTTATGTGAAATTGTCTCCCAATGTTACGGACATTGTTAAAATAGCGAAAGCAGTAGAGCAAGCAGGTGCAGATGGCTTATCAATGATTAATACTTTACTTGGAATGCGTCTGGACTTAAAGACAGCAAAGCCAATCTTGGCCAATGGAATGGGTGGATTATCTGGCCCGGCCATTAAGCCAGTAGCAATTCGCATGATTCATCAAGTCAGCCAAGCGGTAAACATTCCGATTATTGGAATGGGTGGTATTCAAACTGCCGAAGATGTTGTTGAATATTTTTATGCAGGAGCCAATGCAGTTGCAGTAGGAACCCAAAACTTCGTTGACCCTTTCGCATGTCCGAATATTATCGAAGAATTACCTGCGTTATTGGATAAGTTAGGATATGATCATATTTCGGAGCTGAGAGGAAGGAGCTGGAACAAGCAATGACAGAAGTTATTATCGCTTTAGATTTTCCAGATAAACAAGAAGTAGAGAATTTTTTGAAAAAATTCCCACAAGAAAGCTTGTATGTAAAAGTAGGAATGGAATTGTTTTACAAGGAAGGACCAGGCATTATTACCTTTTTAAAAGAGCAAGGTCATCGTATTTTCTTAGACCTGAAACTTCATGATATTCCAAACACAGTAAAAAGTGCCATGAGAAACTTGGCATCATTAGGTGTGGATATGGTCAACGTTCACGCAGCTGGTGGCAGAAAAATGATGGAAGCTGCTTTAGAAGGGTTAGAAGCAGGAGCAATAGGCGAGCGTCCTTTATTAATAGCTGTGACTCAACTAACGAGTACGACAGAAGCAATGATGAATGAGGAATTACGAATTCACGGTTCCTTACAAGAGGTTGTCAATGGATATGCCTATTCAACAAAAGAGAGCGGATTAGATGGTGTTGTTTGCTCTGTGCATGAAGTAGAAAAAATACGTCAAGTGTGTGGCTCAGAGTTTGTAACAGTTACACCAGGTATTCGCTTAGCAGATGATCAGGCAGATGATCAAGTGCGAATAGCGACTCCAAAGGTTGCAAGAAAAGCTGGAAGCAGTTATATTGTAGTTGGGCGTAGTATTACCAGAGCTGAGAAACCATATGAAGTATATCAGCATATTCAAGAGGAACTTGGGGAGGAATAAGAAATGAAAAAACAAATTGCATCTCATTTATTAGACATTGGCGCGGTATTTTTACAACCAAATGATCCATTCACATGGTCATCTGGAATCAAGTCACCAATTTATTGTGACAACCGCCTAACATTATCATATCCTAAGGTGAGGAAAGAGATTGCTAATGGTCTAGCAACATTAATTAAAGAAAACTATCCTGATGCGGAAGTGATTGCAGGAACATCAACAGCGGGGATTCCTCATGCGGCTTGGGTAAGTGATATTCTAAACTTACCAATGTGCTATGTTCGCAGCAAAGCGAAAGAACATGGGACAGGTAGCCAAATTGAAGGGAAAGTGAAAATCGGTCAAAAAGTAGTTGTAGTTGAAGATTTAATTTCAACTGGCGGCAGTGTACTCACATGCGTAGAAGCTCTTCATGAAGCAGGATGTGAAGTATTAGGCGTAGTAGCAATCTTTACATATGAATTAGAAAAAGCTCAAAGTGCCTTTGCAGAAAAAGACATCAAGTGTACTGTCTTAAGTGACTACACAACTTTAGCAGAAGTTGCCTTGGAAAAAGGAAAAATCTCAGAAGAAGATGTGAAAAAATTGGCAATGTGGCGTGAAAATCCAGCCGATGAAAGCTGGATTGGTGTGAACGTATAAAGAAGAAAGGTTTTACAGAGAAGAGGGGGTGGTAATTGGTTGCCTTTCACCAATTATCACTCCCTCTTCTCTTATTTCTTCTTGAGTTTCCAAACTAGATTTTCATCTGGAGTAATGTACAATGTCTGCTGGTTCGTATAAATAACGAATCCGGGCTTGGCACCGCTTGGCTTTTTTACGTAGCGGATTGCAGTAAAGTCTACCGGAACTGAGCTGGAGCTTTTAGCTTTGCTGAAATAGGCAGCTAAATTAGCAGCTTCTTGTAACGTCTGCTCACTTGGTTCTTGAGAGCGGATGACCACATGAGAACCTGGTATATCTTTCGTATGAAGCCAAACATCATCTCTACGGCTTAATTTATTGGTAATATATTCATTCTGCTTATTGTTTTTGCCAACTAGTATCTCAGTGCCATCAGTAGAAAGATAGGTTTCGATTACTGGTTTTTGTGGCTTCTTCTGCTTTGCATTCTTTCTTGCTTTCATATAACCTTGCTCAGATAATTCTTCGCGAATTTCCTCAATATCTTTTTGTGATGCATTTTCAATTTGTTGATATAAATTATCAAAGTATCTAATTTCTTCGGCATTTTTTTCTAATTGTTCTTCGATATGAATGACGGCATTTTTTGCTTTTTGATACTTTAAAAAATAACTTTGAGCATTTTCTGACGGTGATTTCAATGGATTTAAGGGAATAGTAACCGTTCTGCCATTCTCATCATAGTAATCAATTACTTCTACTTCCTCAGCTCTAGGTTGGATGGCATAAATATTAGCCGTAACTAGTTCACCTAGTTTTTGATAAGTATCAGCGTTCTTTGCATCAGCTAAAGATTTAATCAGCTTTTTATCTTTCTTTTTGTTCTTGGCAAGTTCATTGACAATAAATCGTTCTAAATCATTGATTTGCTGCTTCACGCGATCTCGCTCCGCTTTACCGAAGAAGAAACGATCCAACAGTTCACTAAGAGAGATGAATGTTTGTGCAGTTCCCTTTAAATATGCTAAATGAATCAGATAATAATACTCTTTATTATTGGCAACTATCATTTCCGGCGAGAACTTTTTCTCCCTGATTGGTTTCAGTACTTCAAAAAATGCTTGTGAAATGGTATTTTCATTTACTTCTCCTGCACGGTAGACAATTTCTTTTGCAAAATCAGGGGATATTCCTGCGACAGTGCTGACTAACTGCTTATCTAAGTTGCCAGTTTGAAACTCTAGTAAAGTACTGACATCTTCTTTTGTCTCTAATGAAAATGGATTTACTTTATCTTGTGCTGGTGGTGCAACATATAAAAATCCAGGAGCGACAGTACGATGCCTGTTCACTGCACTTGAAACATGTTTTAGGCTAGCTAAAATTTTGCGGGAGTCATCTAATAAAATAATATTGCTATGTCTTCCCATGACCTCGATAACGAGTATTTTGATTGACTCATCTCCTATTTCATTACGACTGCGGATTCTCATTTCAATGATTCTTTCCATATCCACCTGAGAAATAGTTTCAAGAATACCACCTTCTAAGTGCTTTCTTAGAAACATACAGAAAGTAGGTGGTGTTTGAGGTGAACTGTATGTGTGTGCTGTTAAATGAACTCGTGCATAACTTGGGTGTGCGCAAAGGAGTAGTTTTTGGTTGCTCCCTCTTGCTCTGATATGAAGTAAAATCTCATACTTTGAAGGTTGGTACACCTTCGAAATTCGTCCACTAGCTATTTTATCTTGTAATTCATTTGTCATTGCGTATGTAAACAAACCATCAAAAGCCATTATCGTACTTCCTTTCTTACTATCGTTGTGCTTATCAAATGTATTATATCATATAGGTTGTCTGAAAAGGGGAAAAAACATCCCCTTTCAGACAACCTATCGAAAGAGTCGACTAAGAAAACGTAGGGAAATTAAGACTTTTTAATCGACTCTTTCTACCAAAAATCCGGAGATACGTCAATACATTGAAATGATAGATTAGGAAGCTTCATTCGTTGTCTTGGAGTAGTAAGCTTTCATAGTGTTGTATTTTTTAATAGTAATAATTTAAAATAATGAAGAACCATGATATAATACTTTATAAATAAAATTAATATAAAAGAGGTGGACGATCATGAAAAAAAAATTGCCAAAAGGTGCATATGGTGGCATTTCTGGTAAAGATTACGTCCCTTATGTTACTGACAAATCTAAGTCTGGCGGCAATGTGGCAGTGTTAATAATCGGTATTATTCTTGCAGTTGTCTTCGCTGCATCTACTGCGTATTCTGGAATGAAGGCAGGTCTTACTGTCGCTGCAGGGATACCAGGTTCTATTATCGGTTCTGCATTTGTAGCAGCATTTGCACGTCAAAAAGGAATTCTTGGAAAGAATTTAGTGCAAGGGATGGCTAGTGGTGGAGAGTCTATTGCCAGTGGGATTATTTTCGTATTGCCGGCTGTTATTTTAATTGGCGGGCAAGTAACTTTCTTAGAGGGATTTTTAGTCGGTGTAGGTGGTGTTTTATTTGGAATAGGTGTGTCTACACTTGTTTACAATTATCTAATGATTGAAGAACACGGGAAGCTTAAGTATCCTGAAGCAATGGCTATTTCTGAGACACTTGTTGCTGGAGAAGCAGGCGGGGAATCCATGAAGTATATGGGAATAGGCTTTGGGATTGGTGGAGTCATTACAGCCTTGACAAGCTCTGTTTTAAATGTGGCAAACAATGTAATCAGTTACTTCGGAAGTTCGTTTTACAAATGGAAGTTTGAACTGGAAGTAAATCCACTGTTAGTGGGGATAGGCTTCATTGTTGGACTTGAAGTGTCTTTAATGATGTTTGCAGGGTCTGTGTTGGCAAATTTTGCGATCATTCCGTTAATTGGTTATTTTGCTGATATGGCTGGTGCAGATGTGGCAGTATGGAACGATGCGTCCACAGCAATCAGTCAAATGGGAGCGGATGCAATTTCAGGAAGTTATGCAAAATATATTGGTGCAGGGATGATGCTTTGTGGGGGAATTATTGGTGCAATCCGCTTAATTCCAACAATTATTTCATCTCTCAAAGAAACATTACATGCAAAATCATCGAAAGGTTCTGACGAAGAAAACTCACCATTAGGCATGATTATTTTATTTGCTGGTGCGGTACTTGGATTTGTAGCGGGATTCTTTATCTCTGGGAATGTTGTTATGGCGATTATTGGTGCTGTGATAACTTTGGTTTTGGCTTTATTATTCGTTATTGTAGCAGGTCGCTTAACTGGTACAATTGGAACGTCCAACCTTCCAGTGTCAGGGATGACAATCGCGTCTCTGGTAATTGTAACACTCATATTTGTCTCGATGGGTTGGACTAGCCTAGCAGACAACAAATCATTGCTTTTATTCGGTTCGTTTATTGTTGTAGCGATTTCTACAGCAGGTGGCTATTCTCAATCACAAAAAGTAACGTATATTATGGGTGGAAATAAAAACGAAATGCAACGATATTTTACAGTGGCGGGAGTTGTAGGGGTTGCAGTTGTTGTAGGTACGATTTTATTATTGAAAGACCAACTGGCAGTTACTGACAATCCACAGTTTGCTTTGCCTCAAGCCAATTTAATGTCTACATTAACATCAGGTATCATGCAAGGTGATTTACCGTGGGTGATGATTATTGTCGGTATTGTCATGGCACTGGTGCTGTTCTTCTTAAAGTTGCCAATTATGACAGTAGCAATTGGTTTCTATTTACCAATCGCAACAACCTCAATCATTTTAGTTGGCGCAATTATTCGTGTTCTTGTAGAAAAAAATACGAAAAATGAAGCAGATAAAGAAGCGAAAGTTGCCAACGGTGTCAGTCTATCTTCTGGACTTGTTGCAGGGGGATCTATTATCGGATTACTCGGTATCATCTTGCAAGTAATAGGAGTGATTGGCGGAGGGGCACCAAGCGGATTTGCAGCAAGCAATGGAATGGCTATTATTCTATTGATTGCTTTATTCGTCTCGGTAACAATATCAATTATGAAATCTAAAAAGTCATGAAAACGAACGAGGAAGTTTTAAACATTATTTATAAGGTCCCTGAGAAAGTTAACTACGAAATCAGTGAAGAGGGAATGGTAACAATACTTGAAAAGCAAGACCATAAAATTCAAAGCTTTTTTCGGAAACTACGATTTCGCATCCCCTTATATAAAAAAATAGAACTGGATGCTTATGCAAGTTTTGTATTTTTGCAGATTGACGGGAACAGAACTGTTCAAGAAATAGGAAAGCTTATCGATTCGAAATATGGTAAAGATGCGCACCCTTTGTATGAAAGATTGTTGCTGTTTCTCAATCATATTGAGACGAACTGTCATTATATAGAACGACTGAATGCCTAAAAAATACCCCTTGTTTATCAATGATAAACAAGGGGTATTTTTTAGGAAATGCTTGAATAAGATTTGTGTAAGGATGGAAATGTACAAGGGGTGATGAAATCGAATGAGGTGGTATGAGCTACGGGGAGACCAAGTGGAAGAGCAGACAAGCACTAACTTAATGGATGGATTGACGGAGCAAGAAGCTGAGAAACGCTTAGAGGCTTTCGGCTATAACCAATTGGAGGGGAAAAAAAAGAAACCTGCTCTCTTACTTTTTTTCGCACAGTTTAAGGATTTTATGGTATTGGTGTTAATTGGTGCTACGATTATCTCAGCTTTGTTAGGGGAGTATGTAGATGCGATTGCTGTTGTTGCGATTGTCTTACTAAACGGTGTCATGGGTTTTTTTCAGGAGGCGAAAGCTGAAAAGTCACTAGAGGCATTGAAAGAATTGGCTGCTCCGCAAGTTACCGTATTAAGAAATGGAAAGTGGGAGAAAAATCCATCAAAAGAAGTTGTTGTAGGAGATGTTGTCAAGTTTGGCAGCGGGGATCGAATAGGGGCCGATATTCGTATTACGAAGGCATCGAGTCTTTACATTGAGGAATCTGCGTTGACTGGTGAGTCTGTTCCTGTTCAAAAAAGGGAGGGAATTGTTCACGGTGAGCATGTGGGATTAGGCGATCAAGAAAATATGGCGTTTATGGGTACCCTCGTTACTCGCGGCACAGGGGTGGGTATTGTCGTCGGTGTAGGAATGAAAACTGCCATGGGACAAATTGCCGACTTATTGCAATCCGCAGAAACAGTAATCACACCATTGCAAAGGAAATTAGAGCAGCTGGGGAAAATATTGATTGTTTTATCATTATTGTTAACAGCAGCTGTTGTATTCGTAGGAGTGTATCAAGGACAAGATATGTACAGAATGTTTTTGGCTGGAGTATCATTGGCAGTTGCCGCCATTCCTGAAGGATTACCAGCAATTGTTACAGTGGCTCTTTCCCTAGGCGTGCAAAGGATGATTAAAAAGAAAGCAATTGTCCGCAAGCTGCAAGCTGTGGAAACATTAGGGTGTGCTTCTGTAATCTGTTCTGACAAAACAGGCACAATGACTCAGAATAAAATGGTAGTGACCAATATTTGGTCAGGCGGAAAGTCATGGTCTGTTACGGGAGAAGGGTACGAGCCGAAGGGAGAATTTCATGAGAACAATCAGTCCATCAATCCAACGAAGCATCATTCGCTGTATCAAACATTAACCTTTGGATACCTGTGTAACCAGGCCAACATCATCAAAAAAGACAAGGAATATGCGTTAGATGGGGACCCAACAGAAGGAGCACTTGTTGCCTGTGCAATGAAAGCTGGGTTAACGAGAGACATGTTAAGAGATCAATTTGAGATGATTCATGAATTTCCTTTTGACTCCACTCGAAAAATGATGAGTGTCATTGTGAAAGATAGAAGTGGTAAAAAGTTTGTTGTTTCTAAGGGTGCACCTGATGTGCTATTGAATTTATGTAATGGTGTGTTATGGGACAACCAACTGCAAGTAATGAATAAATTGTATAAAGAGAGAATTCAAAAGGAAGTTGATTCTCTAGCCTCACAGGCGTTAAGAACAATTGCCATTGCTTATAAAACATTGCCGCAAACCTCTTTGAAAATCTCTGAAAAAGAAGCCGAGTCACATTTAACCTTTATCGGAATTCAAGGAATGATAGATCCGCCGCGGCCTGAAGTGAAAGCAGCGGTAGAAGAGTGTAAGCAGGCAGGAATAAAAACGGTCATGATTACTGGAGACCATCAAATAACTGCCGCTGCGATTGCCAAACAACTGGGAATATTGCCTGATAAAGGGAACGTACTAGAAGGAAAGAAACTAGAAGCATTGGATGATGAAGAATTAACGAATATTGTAGATGATACGTACGTTTATGCCAGAGTATCTCCAGAACATAAATTGAGAATTGTCAAAGCGCTACAAAGGAGAGGTCATATTGTTGCAATGACTGGTGACGGGGTAAATGATGCTCCGGCAATTAAGGCAGCAGATATTGGCGTAGCGATGGGAATAACCGGAACAGATGTGGCCAAAGAAGCTTCTTCCCTTGTTTTGTTGGACGATAATTTTGCGACAATTGGGGCAGCAATTAAAGAGGGACGAAATATTTATGAAAATATCCGTAAATTTATTCGCTATTTACTAGCCTCCAATGTGGGTGAAATATTGGTGATGCTATTTGCTATGTCCTTAGCACTACCATTGCCCCTTGTCCCAATTCAAATTTTATGGGTGAACTTAGTGACAGATGGGCTACCTGCAATGGCATTAGGCCTAGACTCCCCAGAAAGCGATGTAATGAAAAGAAAACCTCGAAATCCGAAAGAGGGAGTGTTTGCGAGAGGGCTAGGCTGGAAAATTATTAGTCGCGGATTTTTAATTGGAATTGTGACCTTACTGGCCTTTATCATTACCAACAGCCAAAATCCCGATAATTTGCAGTATGCTCAGACAGTAGCTTTCTCCACTCTCGTACTAGCGCAATTAATTCTAGTGTTTGACTGCAGAAGTGAACGGTCAATTTTCCATCGTAATCCATTTGGAAACATAGCGTTAATAGGCGCAGTATTTATTTCACTTTTATTAATGCTAGTTGTCATCTATTACCCTCTACTTCAACCAATTTTTAGCACAGAGCCAATAAAAGGAAGAGATTGGCTGTTAATCAGCGGGCTTGCCGCAATCCCGACGTTCTTTTTAGTTGGGGGTATTTTTTCAAGGGAAACAATGAAGGAACCTAAGTAATGATAAGAGGAAAATACTATGGGAA
>DAIDKD010000089.1:0-8812 GCA_027451065.1 Bacillaceae bacterium
GAAGGATACGGCTATCAGGCTGGAAGGTGATGCTGTCTGGAGCATGACAGTGACATTTTTGCAAATGTGGGAGTCTCAAAGCGATGAGGTTGTTGAATATGAGGCATATCGACCTAATATAAGTTGTAATGAACCAGGGTTTTATCAGCCATTTTCAGACGGCCCTGTTAATAATCCTAACAATCCTGCTGAAGTAATGTATAATACAATCATTTATAATGCGAAGAAATATATATATATCACAACTCCTTATCTTGTTGTAGATGATGCGATGATGGAAGCCTTATGTACAGCTGTGCAGGGAGGAATAGATGTAAGGATTGTTACGCCAAAGCGATGGGACCATTGGTATGTGAACATAGTCACCCGGTCAAATTATGGAGAACTTTTAAATGCGGGAGTAAAAATCTACGAATACTCACCTGGATATATTCACGCAAAGACAATCATTAGTGACGACAGTCATGGAATTACAGGAAGTATTAATATGGACTATCGAAGTTTTAACCTTCATTTTGAAAACGGCGTATGGATTTGTGGTGCTCCTGTGCTCGATGATATAAAGAAGGATATACTAGAAACATTTGAAATTTCCGAGGAAATATATTTTGATGAATGGGAGCGCCGACCTTGGTACGTAAAATGTGTCGAGACTTTATTGCGACCATTTGCTGTTCTGCTTTAAAGCTACGGAAAGTTCCAATCAAGTAAAACTCCAGTGTTGCTTGATTGGAACTTTCCGTGTAAAGTATACAATGAATCTTTTACACACACCGTAAGGATAGGAGAAAAAAATGATAAAATCAGCTTATATACATATTCCCTTTTGTAGCCAAATTTGCAATTATTGTGATTTCAATAAGGTTTTTATAAAAAATCAGCCTGTGGACGAGTATTTACAGTATTTAGAAAAAGAAATAAAGCACACATTAGAAGCTGTGCCATTACAAAAATTATCGACGATTTATATTGGTGGCGGAACACCTACAGCCTTGAATATCAAACAAACAAAGCGATTACTTCAAATAGTTCAGACATATTTGCATCCAACAGCAGAAACAGAATTTACCATTGAAGCTAATCCAGATGATATAACAGAAGAAAAATTACATCTCTTAAAAGAAGGTGGTGTAAATCGAATAAGCTTTGGAGTGCAAACTTTTCATGAAGGTCTTTTGAAAAGATTAGGACGCACCCACACAGAAGAAAATGTATATAAGGCAATTGAGTTGACAAAAAAGGAAGGCTTTCAAAACATTAATATTGACTTGATGTTTGGGCTTCCTGGACAGACAATAGCCGATTTTACAGAAACGTTAGAGAAAGCATTTTCTTTAGATATTCAGCACTTTTCTGCTTATTCACTCATTATAGAGCCAAAAACAGTGTTTTATATTCAAATGAATAAAGGGAAACTTCATTTACCAGAGCAGGAAGAAGAAGCACTAATGTACGAACAATTGATGGATCAAATGGAAAAGCACGGATACCATCAATATGAAATTAGTAATTTCACAAAAACAGGATTTGAAAGCAAACATAACCTGACCTACTGGAATAATGAGGAATATTATGGTTTTGGGGCAGGGGCTCACAGTTATGTCAATGGCAAAAGAATCGCCAATGTAGGACCAATAAAAAAATATATTGATAAAATTGATCAAGAAAAGTTTCCCTATTTAGAAATTCATGAAGTAACAAGAGAAGAAGCTGTTGGTGAAGAAATGTTTCTTGGGTTGAGAAAGTCCAGTGGAGTAAATTGCAAACATTTTGAGGAGAAATTCAATCAATCAATCGAAGCTTTATTTCATAAGGAACTAAATGAACTAAAAGATAAACAATTAATTACTCAAGAAGATGGTGCAATACTTCTGACGAGAAAGGGAAAATTATTAGGGAATGAGGTATTTCAAAAGTTTGTATAAAAAGATCTATCAAAACCTAACTTATATATATATATTGAGGAAAAATTTGAATTACTCTTGATTTGTGTCTCGAACTTTAGGCGCTTACCAAGAGTTTGAACAATTTGTAGCAATGAGACTGAAGCGATTTTCTTCAGGCTGCTTGCGTCCTGTCATCTCCATGTGCAGATTTGAGCGAAGGCGGAGGACCTTTCGGGATCCCATACTACTAAAAAATTCATTATAGCTTCATACTGAGACTAGAAACTTTCATGCATTTTCCCTAGATTTTCTATATAATAGTATTGACAAAATGTGGTATGTTTGATAATATTCTTGTATATTTAGCACTCGCTACAAAGGAGTGCTAACAGAGGTGAAAATACATGCTTACCCCGCGTCAAACATTGATTCTACAGATCGTGATTGATGACTACATTCGATCAGCACAACCTGTCGGGTCAAGAATCTTATCTAAAAATGATGCAGTATCTTTTAGTTCGGCAACAATTCGAAATGAAATGGCTGATTTAGAGGAATTGGGTTACTTAGAGAAGACACATATATCCTCTGGACGTGTTCCTTCTGAAAAAGGGTACCGTTTCTATGTAGACCATCTTCTTGCTCCACAAACCTTAGGAACGGAAGATGTGCAAGCGATAGAATCAATATTTACTGATCAGATTTTTGAATTTGAAAAAGTTGTCCAAAAATCTGCAAATATTTTATCTGATTTAACACATTATACGACAATCGCATTAGGTCCTAAAGTAAATGCGAACAAGCTTTGCAGCATTCAATTGATACCTGTCGGCCTACAGACAGGAGTTGTTATCATTGTGACAGATACAGGGCTTGTTACTAATAAAACAATTACCATTCCAGAAGGTGTAGATGTTTTTGATTTGGAAAAAATGATCAAGATCCTCAACGAACGATTAGTAGGTGTTCCTATCTTGGAACTGCAAGATAGAATTGCTACTGAAGTTGTGGAAGTGATGCGGATTCATATGAAAAATCATGCAAGTATGATTAGTTTAATGAATGATGTCTTGACGATCAAAAAAGATCAAAAGATGTTCACATCTGGGAAAACCAATATGTTATTTCAACCAGAATTTCATGACATCAAGAAATTCCATAACCTCTTATCCACTTTTAATAATGAAAAGGACCTAAGAGGTATGCTGAGTCAAAGGAAAGATGGTATTCATGTGATGATTGGGCGAGAAACAGCAGTAACTGGCATGGAAAATTGTAGCCTCATTACTGCCACCTATTCATTAAGTGGCAAAGAACTTGGGACCTTCGCAATATTAGGACCGACACGGATGGAATATTCACGAGTAATTAGTTTGTTACAAGTGATAACCAACGGGCTGTCCAATCTATTTAAAGAACTTGGTGGTGAAGTAAGTGACTGAAGAAAGAAAAGAAAATACTGTACAAGAAGAAACAGTTGAAGAATTATTTGATGAAGCAATTGAAAATATTGAGACAGAAGAGTTAGCAACTGAAATGACTGCTGAGGAAACTCTTTTGAATGAAACAATTACTGAGCTTGAAGAAAAGTTAGAGGAAGCTGAGAATCAAAAACATCGTGCTCAAGCTGATCTAGCAAATTACCGCAGGCGTGCCCAGTTAGATAAAGAAGCTGCCCATAAATATCGAGCGCAAGGTTTAATTACAGATATTTTACCTGTTTTAGATAATTTTGAGAGAGCACTTGTTGTAGAGAATCCTGATGAGAAAACAGCTTCATTTTTACAAGGCATGGAGATGGTTTATCGCCAATTGATTGATGCATTGACGAAAGAAGGGTTAGAGGCTATTGATGCTGTTGGAACTACGTTTGACCCGAATGTCCACCAAGCTATCATGCAAGTAGAAGATGAAAATTATGAGGCAAATATCGTTGTGGAAGAATTTCAAAAAGGATACAAATTAAAAGATAGAGTCATCCGACCATCAATGGTAAAAGTAAATCAATAATGAAGAATTAATAATAAATGTAGAATAGAAGAGCGAAAACGACTTTGTTTGAGCTAGAGAATATTTTGGAGGGATTTTAATAATGAGTAAAATTATCGGTATTGACTTAGGAACAACAAACTCATGTGTTGCAGTATTAGAAGGCGGAGAGCCAGTAGTAATTCCAAACCCAGAAGGAAATCGTACAACTCCATCGGTTGTATCTTTCAAAGATGGCGAGCGTCAAGTGGGCGAGGTTGCGAAGCGTCAAGCGATTACAAACCCAAATACAATTGGTTCTATTAAGCGTCACATGGGAACAGATTATAAAGTAGAAGTTGAAGGGAAAAACTATACACCTCAAGAGATTTCAGCGATTATTCTTCAATATATGAAGTCATACGCAGAAGATTACTTAGGTGAGAAAGTAACAAAAGCTGTTATCACAGTCCCAGCTTACTTTAATGATGCAGAGCGCCAAGCAACAAAAGATGCTGGTAAAATTGCTGGTCTTGAAGTTGAGCGTATTGTAAATGAGCCGACTGCAGCTGCTTTAGCATACGGATTGGATAAGCAAGATAAAGATCAAACAATCCTTGTGTACGACCTTGGTGGTGGAACGTTTGACGTATCTATTCTAGAGCTTGGCGATGGAATTTTTGAAGTGAAATCTACTGCAGGTGATAACCGTCTAGGTGGAGATGACTTTGACCAAACAATCATTGATTACTTAGTAGCAGAATTCAAGAAAGACAACGGTGTTGATCTTTCTCAAGATAAAATGGCAATGCAACGTTTAAAAGATGCAGCAGAGAAAGCAAAAAAAGACTTATCTGGTGTAACTTCAACGCAAATTTCTTTACCATTTATTAGTGCAGGGGCAGCAGGACCGCTTCACTTAGAATTAACATTAACTCGCGCGAAATTTGAAGAGCTTTCTCATCATTTAGTAGAGCGTACATTAGGACCAACACGTCGCGCGTTATCTGATGCTGGTTTATCAGCAAGTGATATTGATACAGTAATTCTTGTAGGTGGCTCAACTCGTATTCCAGCTGTACAAGAAGCAGTGAAAAAAGAAACTGGTCAAGAGCCACATAAAGGTGTGAATCCAGACGAAGTAGTTGCACTTGGAGCAGCTGTTCAAGGTGGCGTTATTTCTGGTGATGTAGAAGGATTAGTTCTTGTTGACGTAACACCATTATCATTAGGTATTGAAACAATGGGTGGTGTGTTCACGAAATTAATCGACCGTAACACAGCGATTCCAACAAGTAAATCACAAGTATTCTCAACTGCTGCTGATAACCAACCAGCTGTAGATATCCATGTATTACAAGGTGAGCGTCCAATGGCTGCGGATAATAAAACATTAGGTCGCTTCCAATTAACAGATATTCCAGCAGCACCACGTGGAATTCCTCAAATCGAAGTATCATTTGATATTGACCGTAACGGTATTGTAAATGTACGTGCGAAAGATTTAGGAACAAACAAAGAGCAATCTATTACAATCCAAGCTTCAACTTCTTTAACTGAAGAAGAGATTAACCGTATGGTTGATGAAGCAGAAGCGAATGCTGAAGCAGATAAAGCTCGTAAGGATGAAGCAGACCTTCGCAATGAAGCAGACCAAATGGTTTTCCAAACAGAAAAAACAATTTCTGAACTAGAAGGAAAAGTAGATGCTGCTGAAACTGCGAAAGCAACTGAGTTAAAAGATGCATTGAAAAAAGCAATCGAAGATAATAACTTAGATGAAATGCGTGCGAAAAAAGATGAATTACAAGAAGTAATTCAACAACTTTCTGTGAAGCTTTATGAACAAGCAGCACAAGCGCAAGGTGCAGGAGCGCAAGGTACAGAAGGTCAAGCGCCTGATGATGATGTTGTAGATGCTGAATTTACAGAAGTAAACGACGATAAATAAGAACTATATAAATGAAAGCCGTCCGATGTATAAGCGGGCGGTTTTTATACGATAAGCTATTGCTAATAAAGGGTAGAAAGTGATAAAATATACGCTATGTGATAAAGGATTAACTATCATTGGGTATAGTACGACTTTTCGAACACCTTTGATGATATTTATTTATGTTTTTAGAAGGAGCGGGGCACCTAAATGAGTAAACGTGATTATTATGAGGTACTTGGACTGAGTAAGTCAGCCTCAAAAGATGAAATTAAAAAAGCATATCGAAAGCTTGTAAAACAGTATCACCCAGACGTAAACAAAGAGGCAGATGCAGCAGATAAGTTTAAAGAGATTCAAGAAGCGTATGAAGTGTTAAGTGATGACCAGAAGAAAGCGCAATACGATCAGTTTGGTCATCAAGATCCGAACCAAGGATTTGGTGGATTCGGAGGAGGCGGAGCTGACTTCGGAGGATTCGGTTTTGAAGATATTTTCAGCTCTTTCTTTGGTGGAGGCGGTGGTGGTCGCCGTCGTGATCCGAATGCACCTCGTCAAGGTTCAGATTTACAATATACAATGACCTTAAAATTCGAAGAAGCAGTATTTGGTGCAGAAAAAACAATCCGTATTCCAAAAGAAGAAACCTGTGAAACTTGTCACGGTAGTGGTGCAAAAACGGGAACTTCAGCGGAAACATGTTCGTACTGTAAAGGGACAGGTGAGATTGATGAAACACAAAATACACCGTTTGGGCGTATTGTCAATCGCCGCCCATGTAATCACTGTCAAGGTACTGGAAAAATAATCAAAGAAAAGTGTGGCACATGTCATGGTGCTGGTCGTGTAAGGAAAACAAAAGAAATCAAAGTGAAAGTACCGGCTGGTGTTGATGACGGTCAACAAATTCGTGTTGCAGGGCAAGGAGAACCAGGAGTAAATGGTGGTCCTGCCGGAGACTTATATGTAGTATTCACTGTGAACCAGCATGAGTTCTTTGAAAGAGATGGCGATGACATTTATTGTGAAATGCCATTGACCTTTGCGCAAGTTACTTTAGGTGATGAAGTGGAAGTACCTACTTTATACGGCAAAGTAAATTTAAAAATTCCAGCAGGAACACAAACTGGTACTCGTTTCCGCCTAAAAGGAAAAGGAATCAAGAACGTACGGGGATACGGTCAAGGGGATCAGCATGTCATTGTTCGTGTGGTGACACCAACGAAGCTTTCTGCCAAACAAAAAGAAAAATTACGAGAATATGCAGAATTAGATAAAGAAGCTAAAACTGAATATGGGAAAAACAAAACATTATTTGACCGATTAAAGCGTGCAGCGGAAGCATTTAAAGGTGAATAGCCAGGGTCTTTAGACCATACCTTACAACTGGCAGGAACGGACAATCATAACCGATAGAGTATAAGAGTAATTTTGGAAAGATTGTCCGTTCTTGATAAATACGATTGATAATAGCATTTTGAACAGCTCCTTCATTGTCTAGCTACTGAGGATAGACAATGAAGGAGCTGTCCAAAAAAATAACTTGATTGGAGTGGGTAGGATGAAATGGTCGGAACTAAGTATACACACAACACAGGAAGCGGTAGAACCAATATCCAACATTTTACATGAAGCTGGAGCAAGTGGAGTCGTGATTGAAGATGTGTTTGATTTGTATAAAGAACGTGCAGATCAATACGGTGAAATCTACCAACTGGACCCAAAGGATTATCCAACAGAAGGTGTAATCATAAAAGCCTACCTTCCAATGAATAGCTTTTTAGGAGATGCAGTTGATACAATCAAAGCAGCGATTGATAATTTACTTATGTATGATATAGATTTGGGGAATAATGAAATAACATTAAGTGAAGTAAACGAAGAAGACTGGGCAACTGCTTGGAAAAAATATTATCATCCCGTGAGAGTCTCTAATAAAATTACGATTGTTCCTACGTGGGAAGAATATGAAAAAGAAACAGAAGATGAAATTATCATTGAGTTGGATCCAGGTATGGCTTTTGGTACAGGGACTCATCCAACAACTGTTATGTGCATTCAAGGGTTAGAAAAATATGTACAACCAGAAGATAAAGTAATTGATGTAGGGACTGGCTCTGGTGTATTGAGTATCGCAGCAGCGAAGCTTGGAGCAAGTGATGTGAAAGCTTATGACATTGATGAAGTAGCTGTCCAAAGTGCTCGTATCAATGTAAAATTAAACAAGGTAAACGACGTTGTAACAGTAGGTAAGAACAGCTTGTTAGAAGGTATTGAAGGACCTGTAGATATCATTGTTGGTAATCTGCTGGCGGAAATAGTTGTCCGATTTGTAGCCGACGCAAAACGAGTTGTAAAGCCAGGTGGGTACTTTATTACATCAGGAATCATTGCCACAAAGCGTGCCGAAGTGGAAGATAAGCTATTAACAGAAGGATTTGAAATTATAGAAGTACTAACAATGGAAGATTGGGTTGCCATTGTTGCGAAAGCCTAGGTAAGCACCATGCAGAGATATTTTATACTTGAACAGTCATTGCAGGATGACGTTGTTTTGCTAACGGGTGATGATGCACGCCATATTACAAAAGTAATGAGGATGAAAGCAGGCGATCGAATTGTCTGCTGCTTTGTGGATGGTAGGAGTGCATTGTGTTCACTTCTAGATACTTCCAGTGAAAAGGTAGAGGCAACTATTGTAAAATGGATAGAAGAGCACAATGAACTTCCTGTTAAAGTTTCCATAGCAAGCGGTCTTCCTAAAGGTGATAAGTTAGAATATATCGTGCAAAAAGGAACAGAATTAGGTGCGTTTGACTTTATTCCTTTTACTGCAGAACGATCTATCGTGAAATGGGACGAGAAAAAAGGCAAGAAAAAGGTAGAACGATTAGAGAAAATTGCGAAAGAAGCCGCTGAGCAATCTTACCGCAATCTGCTTCCGGTCATATCTGCTCCTCTTACTTTTCAACAAGTATTGCAAAAGAGTAAAGAGTATGATGTATGCATTGTAGCCTATGAAGAA
>DAIDKD010000089.1:8822-11173 GCA_027451065.1 Bacillaceae bacterium
AGCTGCTGGCAGTATTTGGCCCAGAAGGTGGATTGACTGAAGTAGAAGTAGAAAAATTGACTGAAGCAGGATTTATTCGTTGCAGTCTAGGGCCGCGTATTTTACGAACAGAAACGGCACCACTGTATTTGTTGTCAGCCGTCTCTTATCATTTTGAATTGTAGTTGTATGGTTTATTTTTGGCATACAACTACAAACTAGAGGGGAGTTTACAATATGTCAAAGATTTCTTTAGCAGAAGCTGTGAAACTGAAAAGTGTTTTATATAAAAGAATCCATGAATTAGAAGAGGAGATGGATCGTGTAGCTTTTGTAACAATCGAAAAAGGTGAAAAAATTCCTGTAATATCTCGTTCAATTGCGATAATTGAACAGGATATTGAGGAAGTCCGAAAAGATTTTCGTCTACTAGATAAGTTGATATATCAAGCGAATGTTGAACATGAGATTGCTTTTCATAACGAATCCGTGACTATCGTAGAAGCAATAGAACTTGCTACTCAACTACGTGCAAAAGCACGCAAATGTAAAGAGTATGGCATGGCTTTGAAAGAAGAAGTAAATTACTACGGTGAAGGTGTATCAATTGTTAGAGTTGCGACATTTGACCCAGAAAACTATCGTTTAAAGGGGCTAGAAGCTGAGCGTGAAGCGAATAGATTATCCAATGCAATTAACGCAAAGAATTATTCGATAGAGCTAGATTTTGACAGTGAGAAATATTTTTAATCCTTGAAGTGGTGAGACTCCCTTCAAGGCATGGGAGGAGATTTTTTCAATTAATTGAATAGTACTAGTGATGGAAAATGACAAAACCAATTATCAATAACCAATCACTCTTTTACCTTTTACCGATAACCAACTATGGCAACAGAAGATCGGTGAGATCTTTCAAATGGTACCCTCCTTCTATGATGGGCTATGTGAATTGGGCAAAAACACCCGATTCACATAGCCTGACCCTATCGAATGTTAGGCTTGAGACAAGGCCACGACAAACAAATGAAGAAAACTCCCTCCAACTAATTTAAAAATTTAGTGATGTATTGAATTAAAAATACATTAGATGTTACTCCCTTGGATTAGAAACTCCTATACATTTGTAGTGCAATAAGTTAATTTTTTGTTATAGGTATGATATTTTTTTGTTTACTTTGTAATCTCTCTCCTTACCTTGTAAGTAGGAAAGTTGGATGATATAATTCAGTAAGCAAAATATATTTAATTTGAGAAAGGATGCTACCTTAATGGCAGAATTCGATATAAAAAAAGATAGTTTAGATGTTGAAAGTAATTCTACTTTAAATAGAAATAGTGATAGAAAGACAGTGGCTATGTACACTTTAGGTTGCAAAGTAAACCATTATGAAACTGAAGCGATTTGGCAATTGTTTAAAGAAACTGGATATGAACGTACAGACTTTGGTAAACGTTCTGATGTATATGTTATTAACACGTGCACAGTTACCAACACAGGTGACAAGAAAAGTCGTCAGGTGATTCGTCGGGCAATACGTCAAAACCCCGATGCAGTTATTTGTGTAACAGGGTGCTATGCACAAACCTCTCCAGCGGAAATTATGGCAATCCCAGGTGTAGACATTGTTGTTGGTACACAAGATAGGGAGAAAATGCTAGATTATATTCAGCAATATCAGCAAGAGCGCCAGCCAATTAATGCTGTACGTAATATTATGAAAACTCGTGTGTACGAAGAACTAGATGTACCTAATTTTACCGATAGAACTCGTGCATCTTTAAAAATTCAAGAGGGATGTAATAATTTTTGTACATTCTGTATTATTCCTTGGGCAAGAGGTTTAATGCGTTCCCGTGATCCGAAGGAAGTAGTGAGGCAAGCACAGCAATTAGTTGCTGCAGGGTATAAAGAAATTGTACTTACAGGTATCCATACAGGTGGATATGGAGCGGATATGAAAGATTATAATCTTGCCATGCTTCTTCGTGATTTGGAGGAGAATGTAGCAGGGTTGAAACGTGTGCGAATTTCATCTATTGAAGCGAGCCAAATTACTGATGAAGTAATCGAGGTGCTTCGTCATTCTAAAATGATTGTCCGACATTTACATGTTCCTATTCAAGCAGGTTCGGATACAGTCTTGCAGCGAATGAGACGAAAATATACAATGGCGCAGTTTCAAGAGCGGATCGATAAATTAAAAGAAGCTCTTCCTGGCATCGGTATTACGTCAGATGTGATTGTCGGTTTTCCAGGAGAAACAGAAGAAGAATTTATGGAAACTTACAACTTCATTAAGAAAAACCGCTTCTCTGAGCTCCATGTGTTCCCGTACTCAAAACGGACAGGAACACCAGCAGCCCGTATGGAA
>DAIDKD010000090.1 GCA_027451065.1 Bacillaceae bacterium
CGTCAGCCTATTATAGATCCTAATACTGGCCAATTAAATTTGCAAATGGCGGTGATGGGTGTTGATCAAGATTTCTTTATACCTAATTATGGACAAGGTGATACTAGTTCTATTGATAATTTATCTGGCCCCGTAGGAATCTTTGAAATAACCGGGGAAGTTGCCCAGTCAGGATTTATTTCATTAATGAATTGGGGAGCAATTTTAAGCATTAACTTAGGAATTATGAATTTGCTTCCATTACCCGCGCTAGATGGCGGCAAACTAATTTTCTTCGTTGTTGAGGCGTTAAGAGGAAAACCAATTGATCCTCAAAAAGAAGGAGTTATCCATTTTATCGGTTTTGCCTTGTTGATGTTGCTCATGTTGGTTGTCACTTGGAACGATATCAGGAACTTTTTCCTATAAAAATAACCTGTTGGTCTCGAGACCAACAGGCTATTTTTATAGGTGGGGTGAGAAAGAAGTGGTGTTTGTACTTTTCTTATGGACTTTCCGATACACGAGAATATTTTCGATTAATCTGTTGAATTCTTGCCAATCTCTGCTACTCAAAAATCCTCCAAAGCATAGTGTGGAACAGTTTACGTCAGTAATACTTGGAATATTGGTGACGAGAATGCTATCAGTCGATAGAGTCTGTAGCTGCTGATTAGAGTAGTTTGTAATGTTCTCGACCTGAATATTGTATCGGGAATAAGTTTCTAGCTCATTTTTGATTAAGTGCCCATGCTCAATATCTGTATCAAGGAGTAAGTAAATTTTGATAGGTGTTTCAATAAAGCGAATTTTATGATATAGTTCAGGCCAATGAGTCAATAGAAGATAAATTAACTCATTCCACTCATTTTCAGTAAGATTTAAGGAAATACTTGTGGTCAAGTGATTTTTGATTAATTCTACCACATAAATATAATTAACTGACAATTCCGACAAAAAGTATTCTTTGCGATCATACAATATAAATGTGCTATGACTAACCATGTTTCTCACATTAATAATATTCATGATATCCAGCAGTAATTTTTCTCCTACATTTTGTTTTAGCGGAATATTTAGTTGGACAGATATTTTTTTTAAAAGCACGTTTATTTCTTGATACAAAGATTGCTGATAATTGTCTTTTTGTATCAAAGTTGTTAATTCCTTTGTATTGAGTGCATATTCTTGACTAGAGAATATGTAAAATAATTGCTGAATTGTTTCGTTCGTCAAATGTATTCCAAAAGTTTCAAAAAACTCCATGCAAAGTTCTCTATCCTCAAAAATTGTATTTGGAAGTTCCTTTCCTTGCTTTGTTAAGAAAGTAGGGTTATTTTTCAAACGAACACAAGTTAAATAAAGTCGGGTAGATGTTCTTTTTAAATTGGGAAAATAAATTTCTTTTCCAGTTGTTTGTGAAACGGAATGTATTAATTTATCAATTAGCATTTTCTGCTGAGTCGTCATAAATTCTTCTTGGAAAAGATACCTTTCATGAAAGTAAAAACTCATGAATGAAATCAGTTTTTGTTCGTTGCCGCTAAGAGATAATGGTCTTCCTCCAATGGAGAACCCTTCATCTTTTAAAACTTGGTTAATATCTTTCAGCATCCTTTTTATCGTAGATACACTAATATAAAATTTTTCAGATAAACTTTCGATTGATTTATTTTCATGAAGGAATACAGATTCTATAATCTGAAACTCTCGACTTTTTTCTAAAATTATTTTATAGAGATATCGTTCAGAATAATTCGGTGGAATGGACATTTTCACACCAGAAGAAGATGTTTTGATATAAATCGGTTTAATATAGGTGTTCAATTCTTGGATATCAGAATGTATTGTACGAATAGGTACTTTTAAATTTTCACTAATATCTTTTAGTAATACCCAATTTTGGCTGCTTTTCACTAGAAACTCTAAAAGTTGGAGTTGCCTCAAATCATGCTTTGACAAAATTCTTCTCATCATATGTAAATGTCCTTTCTAATTTAGCTTTCATTTTTTTTAATTGTCTTTGAAAAAGATGAACTTGAGAGATACGAAAAAATCTTTCATAATATAACTACATTGATTAACATAATCGAAGAAACTGCTATGAAGACATTACTACTATTATACAAATTTTTAGCTATTATGAATAGTTTTTTCGTAGAAATGTAAAAATGTAATTAACAGAAAGAAAGAGGAGAGGTGCTTTGAGTATGTCGAACCAACAAATTGCAGCTGACGTATTAAAATTAGTTGGCGGGAAAGAAAACATCAACAGTGTTATTCACTGTGCGACACGTCTACGCTTTAAACTAAAAGATGAAAGCGCAGCAAAAACAGAGGAGTTGAAAAACCACCCTGACGTAATTCAAGTAGTGCAAAGTGGTGGTCAGTATATGGTTGTTATTGGCAGCCATGTAAATGAGGTATATAAGGAGTTAACAAGCTTGGCTGGCCTAGGAGCAGCAACAAGTGACGAAGATTCTCCAAAAGAGAAACAAGGAATCGTTAATACGTTTATTGATGTTATCTCTGGTATTTTTACTCCATTCTTAGGTGTTCTTGCTGGTACAGGGGTAATGAAAGGGTTACTGAATCTTGCTGTTTTCCTAGGATGGATTTCCACAGATTCAGGAGCCTATCAAATTTTATACGCAGCAGCAGATGCGTTCCTTCACTTCTTACCAATTGCTTTAGCAATTACAGCAGCTAGAAAGTTCAAAGCAAATGAATTTTTAGCAGCAGCATTAGCGATGGCGATGTTGTATCCTGGGATATTAACTTTTGCTGCAACAGCTGATTCATTTGATTTCTTTGGTATTCCAGTTATCTTTTCAGCTGATATAGGCGGATATGCTTCGACAGTTATTCCGATTATTCTTGCTGTATTTATTCAAAGTAAAGTAGAAAGATTTGTTCGAAGCTTTGTGCCTCGTTATTTAAGTATCTTCGCGGTTACTTTACTTACATTATTAGTAATGGCTCCATTGACATTTATTGTGATTGGACCTTTAGGATTAGTTATCGGTTCAGTTTTAGGTGGTGTGATTGAAGGTGTTTATAACTTCAGTCCAATTGTAGGTGGTATCCTAATCGGTGCGTTCTGGCAAATCTTAGTAATCTTCGGAATGCATTGGGGAGTTGTGCCCCTTGCTATCATGAACTTAGGAACAAATGGATTTGATACATTATTACCTTTAGCTGTTGCAGGTGTTATCGCTCAATCTGGAGCATCTTTCGCAGTTGCATTAAAAGCGAAAGACACAAAATTAAAAGGTTTGGCAAGTTCTGGTGCAGTGACAGCAATTTTCGGTATCACGGAGCCAACTGTTTACGGGGTAACTTTACCTTTGAAAAAGCCATTTTATGCTGCATGTATTGGTGGGGCAGTCGGCGGTGCAATTGCCGGATTCTTCGCAGTAAAATCTTTTGCGTTTAGCGCAAGTATTTTCATTATCCCTAACATGATTAGTACAATCGAAGGGGTAGAATCAAATTTTGTTGCTGGTATTATCGCACTTGTTGCAGCTTTCGTAGTTGCATTTGTATTGACATTAGTATTAGGGTTTGATGAGAAGAAACAAGATGAAGCTTTAGAAGAAAATGAAAATGGTACTGCTCCAGTAGCACCAACTCCAGTGCAAACAGAAGATGGAAAAGAAGTAATTGCCAGCCCATTAACAGGAGCTATTGTTGCGCTAGAAGATGTTCAAGATGCAGTCTTTTCTTCAGGAGCAATGGGAGAAGGAATCGCAGTTGAACCAACTGTAGGCGAGTTACGTGCCCCAGGAAACGGTGAGATAACAACAATTTTTCCAACTGGACATGCTGTAGGAATCACAACAGAAGACGGTGTAGAAATATTAATGCATATTGGTATGGATACAGTTGAAATGAATGGTGAAGGTTTCACAAAACACGTGAAACAAGGTGATAAAATAAAAACTGGTGATTTATTAGTAACTTTTGATATCGAAGCAATTAAAGCAGCTGGCAAACTAACAGTGACACCAATCGTCGTTACAAATACAGCTAACTTCAAAGAGGTAGAAGTATCAAACGTAGAAAAAGTTGCTTTCGGAGCAGAAATTTTAACGATTGTAAAATAACATGGACAGAATAGAACTAGCGGCTTGTTTAGATTTCATAATCGAGCCGCTAGAGCTATATGTAGGAGGAACAAAATGACATTTTCAAAAGATTTTTTATGGGGTGGCGCAACAGCTGCTAACCAATGTGAAGGTGCTTATCAAGCAGATGGAAAAGGCTTATCTATTGCAGATGCAATGCCAGGTGGAAAACAACGCTTTCGAGTGATTTTAGGACCGGATTTTGATTGGACAATTGATGAGGCGAAGTATACGTACCCGAACCATCGTGGGATTGACCATTACAATCGCTACGAGGAAGATATTGCTTTATTTGCAGAAATGGGATTCAAATGCTATCGTTTCTCAATTGCTTGGACACGTATTTTTCCAACAGGAATGGAATTAGAGGCAAATGAAGCTGGTTTAGCCCACTATGAAAAAATGATTGATACTTGCTTAAAGTACAATATTGAACCGGTTATTACAATTTCTCATTATGAAATGCCTCTCTATTTAGCGAAAGAGTATGGTGGTTGGCAAGACCGCCGTTTAGTTGAGCTTTATGAGCGTTATTCACGTACTGTTCTTACTCGATTTGGCAAAAAAGTAAAATACTGGATGACTTTTAATGAAATTAATGGTGCATTCCATTTCCCTGTTTTAAGCCAAGGAATTATTCCAAAAACTGGCTCAACAAACAAACAGGTTATTTTCCAGGCATTGCATCACCAATTTGTAGCTTCAAGTAAAGTGGTGAAAATGGCCAAAGAAATAGATGGAAACATTCAAGTTGGAATGATGACTATTTATGCGACGGCTTATGGTATGGACTGTAATCCATTGAATCAACAAGCTAACTTAGAGAAAAAACAAGAAGTAAATTATTTCTGTGCTGATGTCCAAGCCCGTGGAGAATACCCGGCTTATACAAACCGTATGTTTAAAAAATATGGTGTAGAGCCACTAGCAATGGAAGAAGGTGATTTAGAGCTGCTGAAACAATATCCAGTAGACTACATTGGGCTTAGCTACTATATGTCTACTGTCATTGATGTTGTTGATCCAGAATCAGCAAAAGTTGCTGGGAATTTAATTGGCGGGGCGAAAAATCCACATCTAGAAACAAGTGATTGGGGATGGCAAGTAGACCCAATTGGCTTGCGTATCGGTTTAAATGAATTATACGGACGCTACGAAAAACCGTTATTTATCGTAGAAAATGGCTTAGGTGCAGTAGATGTATTAGATGAAAACAATCATGTTGAAGATGATTATCGCATTGATTACTTACGCAGTCATATTAGTGAAATGGAAAAAGCTATTGAAGATGGTGTTGATTTAATGGGATATACACCTTGGGGATGTATTGACTTAGTAAGTGCATCAACTGGTGAAATGGCAAAGCGATACGGATTTATCTATGTTGACATAGATGATGAAGGAAACGGAACAGGAAACCGTTATAAGAAGAAATCTTTTGATTGGTATAAGAAAGTAATTGCTACAAATGGTGAAGATTTAGTATAAAAATATACGGGCTGTAAGAAAATTGGACATGTTTTTCCAAATTTCTTACAGCCCGTTCTTGTGTTTGATTACTTTCCCCAATCTAGCACACCACGGTATAATTTCTTATGTTATAATATGGTGTGCTAGAAAAAGGAGGTTTTTTAATGATACCTTTATCAAATGAGCAAAAGGAACGATTTTCTATTTTGCTTGATCAACTAAATATCCCTCTTGAAATGAGAGAGCAGTATTTGCAAAACAGTGGGATTGGAAAATTGATTGTTGATAAAACCAATAAAAAATGGGATTTTCACTTTGTTATACCTTCTATTTTACCTGTGGAAATCTATCAACTAATAGAAGGAAAATTAAAAGAAGCATTTTCACACATTGCAGATGTAACGATGATGTTAGAAACAGAAAATAAAGAGTTCAGCGAAAATGATGTTCAGTCATACTGGCCCCTTTCCATTGAGAAAATGCCAACAATTCCTCCGATCTTTTCAACCATCCAGCAATGGGTTCCTTCTGTCAATGGAATCAAGATCTCGGTAGGGGTTCGAAGTGATATTGAAGCGAAGACTTTTGAAAATAAATGTGCTGGGATCATCCGTGATACGTATCAAGCTTTCGGATTCCCACGTTTACAATTTGAAGGTGTCATACATGACCATGAAGCTGAGAAAAAAAAATTTAAAGAGCAAAAAGATGAAGAAGACCGTGCGAGAATGCTTCAGGCTATTGATGAAATGGCAAAAAGAGAAAGAGAAGCAGAGTCTGAGGCAGAAGCACCGAGCGGACCATTAATGATAGGTTATAAAATTAATGATGATGACCTTGTGTCCATGAGCTCTATTGTTGATGAAGAGAAGCGAAAAACCATTGAAGGTTATGTATTCGATGCAGAAATAAGAGAACTACGTAGTGGTCGCTTACTTTTGACATTTAAAATGACAGATTACACAGATTCACTGATGGTAAAAATGTTTTCTCGTGATAAAGAGGACATACCAATACTGAAATCTATTAAAAAAGGTATGTGGCTCAAGGCCAGGGGCTCCATTCAAAATGATACGTTTGTGCGGGACCTTGTGATGATTGCCAATGACATAAATGAAATCAAAGGACCAGAACGTCAAGATTATGCCCCAGAAGGTGAAAAGCGAGTGGAACTTCATTTGCATACACCTATGAGTCAAATGGATGCCGTTAGCTCCATGTCAAGTCTTGTAGCCCAAGCAAAGAAATGGGGACATGAAGCAATAGCTGTAACAGACCACGCTAATTTACAATCATTTCCAGAGGCATTTGGTGCTGGGAAGAAAAACGGTATAAAAATTCTTTATGGCGTGGAGGCAAACTTAGTAAGTGATGGTGTTCCAATTGCCTATAACAGTGAACATCGTTTATTGGAAGAAGAAACCTACGTAGTTTTTGATGTGGAAACAACTGGTCTTTCCTCAGCTTACGATACAATTATCGAATTAGCAGCTGTAAAAATCCGCGGTGGTGAAATCATCGAACGATTTGAGCGATTTGCCAATCCAAATCATCCCCTTTCAGCAACAATTATTGAGTTAACTGGAATTACAGATGATATGTTGGTGGGAGCACCTCAAGTAGAAACAGTGCTGCGGGAGTATAAAGAATGGATTGGTAACCATACATTAGTAGCCCACAATGCTGCTTTTGATATGGGCTTTCTCCAAGTAGGTTTCAAAAAATACGGAATCGAAAAAGCAATGAACCCAGTGATTGATACGCTTGAATTAGGGAGATTTTTATATCCAACGTTGAAAAATCACCGTTTAAATACACTATGTAAAAAGTTTGATATAGAATTGACCCAACATCACCGTGCTATTTACGATACAGAAGCAACTGCATATTTAATGGTGAAAATGTTAAAAGATGCAGCTGAACAAGGGATTGAATATCATGATCAATTGAATGACAATGTAGGAAAAGGTGATGCTTATAAAAGAGCCCGCCCATCACATATGACATTATTAGCGAAGAATGATACAGGATTGAAAAATCTATTTAAGCTAGTTTCCTATGCTCATACTCAATATTTTTATCGTGTACCAAGAATACCTCGTTCTTTATTAGAAAAATATCGGGAAGGAATTCTAGTAGGAACGGCTTGTGATAGAGGCGAAGTATTTGAAACAATGATGCAGAAAACGAAGGAAGAAGCAGCGGAGCTGGCGGCATTTTATGATTATATAGAAGTGCAGCCTCCTGAAAATTACCAGCATCTTGTAGAACTTGAGCTTGTAAAAAGTGAAAACCAGCTAAAAGAAATCATTGGAAATTTAGTAAAGCTAGGGGAAGAATTAGAGAAACCTGTTGTGGCGACAGGGAATGTACATTACTTAAATCCAGTGGATAAAATTTACCGAAAGATTTTGATTAGTTCACAAGGTGGAGCAAACCCGTTGAATCGTCATCAATTACCAGACGTTCATTTTCGGACAACAGATGAAATGCTTGGTTGCTTCGCTTTCTTAGGAGAAGAGAAGGCGAAAGAAATTGTTGTTACCAACACGCAAAAAGTTGCTGGGATGCTAGAAGATATTAAACCAATTAAAGATGATTTATACACACCGAAAATTGAAGGTGCTGATGAAGAAATGCGTCAAATGAGCTACGACATGGCTCATAAAATTTACGGTGAAAACCTTCCGGAAATTGTAGAGGCACGCTTAGAAAAAGAATTAAAAAGTATTATCGGACATGGCTTCGCCGTTATTTATTTGATTTCTCATAAACTAGTGAAAAAATCTTTAGATGATGGGTACCTAGTTGGTTCTCGTGGTTCGGTAGGTTCATCCTTTGTCGCGACCATGACAGAGATTACCGAGGTAAATCCATTACCGCCTCATTATGTATGCCCAAATTGCAAGCATTCAAAATTCTTTAATGACGGTTCAGTGGGCTCTGGTTTTGATTTACCTGACGAGGATTGCCCAGAGTGCGGCACAACTTATCGGAAAGATGGACACGATATCCCATTTGAAACGTTCTTAGGTTTTAAAGGAGATAAAGTACCTGATATTGATTTGAATTTCTCTGGTGAGTATCAGCCCCAGGCCCACAACTATACGAAAGTGCTTTTCGGTGAGGAATACGTATACCGTGCCGGAACCATTGGTACCATTGCTGAGAAAACAGCATACGGGTACGTGAAAGGTTATGCTGGTGATCATAACTTAACCATTCGTAATGCGGAAGTAGACCGCCTAGTAGCAGGATGTACAGGTGTAAAAAGAACTACCGGTCAGCATCCAGGAGGAATTATTGTTATTCCTGACTATATGGATGTCTTTGATTTTACACCGATTCAATTCCCGGCAGATGACCAAAATTCTGAATGGAAAACAACCCATTTCGATTTCCATTCTATTCATGATAACGTACTGAAGCTTGATATATTAGGACACGATGATCCGACAGTCATTCGTATGTTGCAAGATTTAAGTGGTATTGATCCAAAAACAATTCCTACCGATGACCCAGAAGTAATGAAACTATTTAGCGGAACAGAATCTTTAGGTGTAACGGAGGAGCAAATCAATTGTAAAACAGGAACGTTGGGAATACCTGAATGTGGGACGAAATTCGTACGGCAAATGCTTGAAGATACGAAGCCGACAACTTTCTCAGAGCTAGTCCAAATTTCCGGACTATCCCACGGAACTGATGTATGGTTAGGGAATGCTCAAGAGTTAATTCAGGCAGGAACATGTAAGTTAAGTGAGGTAATAGGTTGTCGTGATGACATTATGGTTTACTTGATTTATCAAGGACTTGAACCATCGCTTGCCTTTAAAATTATGGAATCTGTTCGTAAAGGGAAAGGTGTCCCGCCAGAATGGGAAGAGGAAATGCGTAATAACAATGTACCAGGCTGGTATATTGATTCTTGTAAAAAAATTAAGTACATGTTCCCGAAAGCTCATGCTGCGGCATATATGCTAATGGCTATTCGCGTTGCCTACTTTAAGGTTCACCATCCAATTCTTTATTACGCAGCTTATTTTACAGTTCGTGCTGATGACTTCGATTTAGAAGCCATGGTCCGCGGCTCCAATGCTCTTCGTGCGAAAATCGATGAGATTGCTGTAAAAGGATTGGAAGCAAGTGTCAAAGAAAAAAGTTTAATGACCGTATTAGAATTGTGTTTAGAAATGTGTGAACGAGGCTTTTCTTTCAAGCGAATTGACTTGTATCGTTCAGATGCCAAACAGTTTATTATTGATGGAGATTCATTAATTCCGCCATTTAACGCTATCCCTGGTTTAGGGACAAATGCAGCTGAAAATATTGTCAAAGCCAGAGAAGGCGGAGAATTTTTATCAAAAGAAGATTTACAACAACGTGGAAAAGTGTCAAAAACAATTATGGAGTTTTTAGATAATCATGGTTGCTTAGGAGATTTACCTGAGAAAAACCAATTGTCGTTATTCTAAGTAAAATGGGGATGGTAGTTGGTTAAACACCAACCAGCTACCATCCCTATTTTATAAGGAGTAGGAAAGGGGTTAGTATGTATAAGATTTTGATTGTTGAAGATGACTTGACTATTGCTGAAACAATGACAAAATATTTGAGCCAATGGGGTTTTGAAACAGAATATATTACTGATTTTAGCAATGTATTGGCTCAATTTATAGCATTTGATCCACAACTAATTTTATTAGACATCTCGTTACCATTTTTTAATGGATATCACTGGTGTAGTGAGATACGCAATATTTCAAAGGTTCCAATTATATTCATCTCATCAGCCAGTGATAATATGAACATTGTTATGGCCATGAATATGGGGGGAGATGATTTTATTGCAAAGCCCTTTGACTTGTCGGTGCTAGTGGCCAAGGTTCAGGCAATGCTCCGTAGAACATATGATTTCCATGGCCAAGTTAACATACTTCAACATAAAGGAGCAATATTAAATTTAAACGATACAACACTTACATATAACGGAGAAAGAATCGAGCTAACAAAAAATGATTTTCGAATATTGCAAATTTTAATAGAAAATGCAGGGAAGGTTGTTTCGAGGGAGAAAATGATGGAGCGACTCTGGGAACAAGAGAGTTTTATTGATGATAATACATTGACAGTAAACGTAACTAGATTAAGAAAAAAATTGGAGGAGGCCGGGCTGAGCGGATTTATTACAACGAAAAAAGGTCTGGGCTACATGTTAGACTAATATGAAAAAAACAATTATCAAGTCTTATCTTAAAAAGCATCAACTCAATATTATCGTTCATGTTTTCTTGCTCGTTGTCATGACGTTTGTCCTTTATATGTATGCTTTACCAATAGAGGTGATATGGTACTGTTATTTATTGATTGGCAGTTGTGCACTCGTATGCATCTCATATGATTTTTGGAAATATTACCGTAAACATCGGTTGCTTTTTCAACTATCTGATGAGATCACAGTCAGTCTTGATAAACTTCCAGAACCGGCTGATATACTGGAGCTTCATTATCAAAATCTTGCGAAAGTACTGTACGATGATAAATGTCGAATTACTTCCCAAACTGATG
>DAIDKD010000091.1 GCA_027451065.1 Bacillaceae bacterium
AGAGCTATTTGAAACGTACGGATTCTACAAAGAAGATACAAAATCATTAACATTAAAAGGGAAACAAGGTGCTGAGCAAATTGCTCAAATCTTGACATCATTCCGTGAAAGTACACCAGAGGCAGTTGCTGGAATAAAAATTCATGCAGTAGAAGATTATCAAACAAGTGTTCATACTGATGTTGTAACAAAAGAGCAAAGTACTATTCACTTGCCAAAATCGAATGTATTGAAGTACTTGTTAGAAGATGGTTCATGGATTTGCTTACGTCCATCAGGAACAGAGCCGAAAATCAAGTTCTATTTTGGTGTGAAAGGTGAGACAGAAGAGCAAAGCAAAGCAAAATTAGCATCCCTATCTGAAGCATTTATGGGGAAAGTAGAGGAATTGATCAACTAGAATATGTAAGAGGGGCTTTCCCCCTCTTACATATTCTAGAAGAACGGGCAATCACATTGAATTCAGGAGACTGAAGGATTGATGGATTGCCCGTTCTTTGTATTTTCAATTACTTTTTCTAGAAAGCGTCACGACAACAATTTCGGGTTTGTTAAATAAACGCTGGGGGAATAGACTGTTTCCTAAGCCCCTGCTAACAACTAGATTGGAACCATTTTTATAGTGCAAGCCTTTTACATATTTTGGGAAGAAGCCTTGACTAGGAGCAAGGATGCCACCTACACCGGGTATGGCGATTTGTCCTCCGTGAGCATGACCGGAAAAAGTGACGTCTATTCCTTTCGATTGATAGATTGAAAAGTATTCTGGTCTATGTGCGAGCAAGATATTGTAGTCACTCCAATTTCCACTTCTTTTGATTTCATCAAGGGCATCTTCAATAACAGTGATTTCATTCTGTTCATTCTGTTCATTGTCTTCTTCGTAGAACGAATCATCAAATGCAAAAGACGGATCATCTAGTCCGATTAGATTTATTTTTTGTCCTGCTCTTGTGAGAGAAGTTGCTGAGTTTCTTAATAGGTGAACATGATACTTCTGTAGTTCTTTTTCTAGCTCTTCAAATTGATTGGAAAATCTTTCATGGTTTCCTGTCACATAATAGATTGGATAGATTGAAGTGAGTTGCTTGATTAATTCCAAGCTGATTTCAGGATGATATCTTCTTCTGTCAATTAAATCACCAGTAACAAAAATAGCATCAGGGTGAATTTTATTTATTTTTTTGATGATATTGCCTTGGTTTCTTCCAAATTGCTTGTTGTGCAAGTCAGATAAGTGAACAATTCGATAGCCATGAAAAGAAGCTGGAATTTTGTTGGATTCAACTACGAGAGAGGTCACTTGCAACTGATTGTTTTCTACATAGAGAAATATGATAATAGATATTGTTAGTATGACGAAAAAGATGATTTCCATATGACCCCTGCCCTTATATTTTATTTTTGTCATTGTAACATAAATTGAAGCTTTTCACAGTAGAAGGAATTTTTCTGATTTTTCTTAAGTTGTAGGCATTGAAGCTATAGGCCCTATTTGTGTCCGTTTTTTGTTGAAATCACCTGAGTATAGGTTTATAATAGTAAACATTGTAAACGTTTTATGCGTTTTGAGGTGGGATAAACAAAGCTGATACAGCGACGAAAGGTAGAGGGAAATGGAGAAATACATTTTATCATTAGATCAAGGGACGACAAGTACAAGAGCAATTTTATTCAATAAGGCAGGAGAAATCGTTCATTCGTCACAGCGCGAATTTACACAGTTTTTTCCAAAACCAGGTTGGGTAGAGCATGATGCCAATCAAATTTGGGGCAGTGTTGTGGCAGTAATGGCAACTTGTTTAATTGAATCAGGTATAAAGCCTCAGCAAATTGAAGGGGTTGGAATTACCAATCAACGTGAGACGGCGGTTGTGTGGGAAAAAGAGAGTGGTATACCTATATACAAAGCAATTGTATGGCAATCTCGCCAGACACAAGAAATTTGTGAGGAATTAGAGTCCAATGGATATGGGGATATGATTCGCGAGAAAACAGGGCTTTTAATTGATCCGTACTTTTCTGGAACAAAAGTGAAGTGGATTTTAGATAATGTAGATGGTGCTAGAGAGAAAGCGGAACACGGAAAATTACTATTTGGAACAATTGATACGTGGCTGATTTGGAAATTGACTGGAGGGGAGGTTCATGTAACGGACTATTCCAATGCTTCTAGAACACTCATGTATAATATTTATGATTTGCAGTGGGATGAGCAGTTGCTGGAAATTTTGACAGTTCCTAAAAGTATGCTTCCTGAGGTTCGCTCTTCTTCGGAAATATATGGTCACACAGTACCCTATCATTTCTTCGGATGTGAAGTACCAATTGCAGGTGTTGCCGGTGATCAACAATCTGCTTTGTTTGGGCAAGGATGCTTTTCAGAAGGTATGGTGAAAGGGACTTATGGAACAGGCTGTTTCCTATTAATGAATACTGGTGAAAATCCAGTTGCTTCTAAACATGGTTTGCTAACAACGATTGCTTGGGGTATTGACGGAAGAGTTGAGTATGCTTTGGAAGGCAGTGTATTTGTTGCAGGATCTGCAGTTCAATGGCTTCGTGATGGACTAAGAATGTTTACGGATTCGGCAGAGGGTGAAATATATGCAGAGAGAGTGAGTACTACTGATGGTGTATATGTTGTCCCGGCATTTGTAGGGTTAGGTACTCCTTATTGGGATAGTGAAGTAAAGGGAGGAGTGCTAGGACTGACAAGAGGAACGACGAAAGAGCATTTTATTCGTGCTACATTAGAATCCCTTGCATATCAAACGAAGGATGTTGTTCATGCAATGGAAGCTGATGCAGAGATTCCCTTAGCAACTCTCCGTGTCGATGGTGGAGTGGTGAAAAATAACTTTCTGATGCAATTCCAAAGTGATATGTTAGATGTACCAGTGGAACGACCATCTATCAATGAAACAACTGCACTAGGAGCGGCTTATTTGGCTGGTCTGGCAGTGGGGTTTTGGGGAAGTCAGGAAGAAATAGCGAAGCAGTGGAATACTGATAGGGTCTATATGCCTACAATGACATCAGTAGAACGGGAAGAACTATACAGTGGTTGGAAAAAAGCCATTGAAGCAATAATGATATTTAAGTAGTAGAGAGAAAGGAAAAATCCCACGACAAACGCATGAAAGTCTCTAACGTTAGTTAGTAACTTTTATGCGTTTGTCGTGGGAAAATCCATCTTTCTCACTACTACGTTAGAAGAAAGATGGGTGTTCTTCTACTTGATGCTGTGCGTGTTCAATGTAACGAAATAAAGACTGAAGTTTATCGTTAATCACTTCTAAGTCCCGTTCATATTGAAAAGCGTGAAGAAAATGTTCAATATGCTTTGAAAACAATTCATCTTTTGTGCTTACCATCAATGACATAAGCTGACTCCAATTACAACTATATGTGTAAAGTAAAGCTTGATCGTATTCTGAATGTGGCTGCATATAATCGTCCTCCTAATGTCCAGCGCTACTTGCTGTGGAGTTAGGAATAGTGTATGAAAGATAACAGAGAAAAACACAAGGGAAATTTAGGATTTTAGGGTATTTTCGCTGAATTCATAATTTTCCCTGTCCATGCATACATTGTGTTGAAGTACTACTTATGACATGCACAAGAAAAGCGAAAGCTAGACAAGGAGAGAAGCCTAGTGAAAATACACATCGCGCAAAAAGGTGATACATTATGGAATATTGCGAAAAAATATCATATTGATTTTGAACAGCTAGAAAAAGCAAATTCACAATTAAGTAGCCCAGGGGCTATTTATCCAGGGATGAAAATCAAAGTACCAGTAGAGAAAGTAGCGACTACAAATAATCAAAATCGTCAAGCAACTTCTGAAAATGAAGTGGAGGAACAGCTGGTAGCAGAAGCAGCAGTGGAAGAAGTAGAGGTGGATAACGAAAGTAATGAAGGAGATACAAGGGATGAAGCGGAAGAGTTTTTAGCCCGCTCAGATGAATCACCGGTTCCTTCAACAGGTGAAGCTGTACCCCAAAAACACGAAACCCAGTTGAGTATTGAAGAAACGTTGCCACCATTACCACCTTATCCAACAATTTCTAAACCACCATTCTCATTTCCGGCACCACCGCCACCAATTGTAAACACAAATGTACCAAGTTCTTATGGAAATCACCTTTTACAAAAACAGGAAGAAGCGAAAATAGAACAAAAAATGGAAGAGCCAAAAGCACCGATTTATTTATCGGAGCAGCAAAAAAAAGAATTACCGCAGGTGCAATATATGGGAGATATAACACAGGAGCAAATAAGCTCTCAAGCGCAGGCAATTGGATACAAACAACCAACAGAATATAGTGGAAAAGAAGGTTATTTTCAAGGAATGCAAGCTAGTTACCCAGGGCAACAGCCATACATGTATGGAGGAACAGTACCTTTAGGTTATCAGCCAAAGGCACCGTGTGGATGTAGTGGGTCGACACAGCAAATTTCTCCAATCGGAACAGGATATATGCAAGGAATGCAATATGCACAAGGTTATCCATATGGATACCTGCTGCCGGGAGTAGCATATGGATATCAAGGTCATCCCTATGCATATCAAATGCCAGTTGCTCAGTATGGTTATCAAGATTATCCGTATGAGTATCAAAACTATGGAGTACCTTATGGATATCAAAGCTATGGAGCACCAACGCAGGCTTATCCATATCAACATTATGCACCGACGATACCGTCTGGATACCAACAATCATTTTCAGTACCTTATTATCAAACACAAGAGACTACGCCAATTCATTCCCAGGACGCCCCAACACCAGCGCCAGTACCAACATACCCATTCCCAACAACTTCCTTCAAAGGCCAAGGGTACCCGGATTATTATCGTGATGAAACGAATACCAACTTTGGTGTACCGCCAATTGACGAAGAAGATTAAAGCAATCACCAAAATTTGTCTAACATAGCCCCTTTTTAAACAGACCATACTAACTAGGAACATGTATGAACATGTTACGAAAAAAAAAGGGGGCTTTCTGTTGCAACGAAAAAAAAGTTTGCTTATCCCATCATTGCTAATTGTAGGTACGCTGACAGCATGTAATACCAATACTGCCATGGATACCAATCGTACTGCAAGTCCGTATACAAATGTTACAGATAATACGCTAAGAAATAACGATAACTATCGTCATGTAGGAGAAAGTACAGTTGACAGAAACTATCGCTATAACAACAATAATGGTCACAACTATGGCAATGTTTCTAATAATAATACAACAACAAATAGATACCGACGTGTGACGTACGATACAAATATAACTGAAAAAATCAATAGAGTAGTACGAAATGTAAAAGGTGTAGAGAAGGCACAATCCATTATTTACGGAGATAACATTCTAGTGGCAGTCACAACCGATACAAATGACTATCGCCCTGTAGAAAAAAACATCAAAAATGCAGTGGATGATTATGTAAATGAGAAAGATGTAGAAGTAATCTTTGGTGAAACAAATTACCAAAAGCTTACTGAAATTAGCAAAGATATAAATGATGGAAGAGACATGGATCTTGATGACCGTATTAGAAATTCTTTTAGAGACGTTAGAAATAACGTCAGAAGAGGGGTAAATAAAGTAGAGGACAGTAGATTAGATATCGTACCAAATAACAGATAAAGTGAAACTTTTTTCAGTAGGGGATTTCCTTTCATCCCCTACTGAAAATTAGTTGAACCAATCGGGATTTTACGAGCGGTTATCATAGAAAAGCGGAGGCGACTTTTTACTAAGTCACACAACATGTCTCATGAATACTCAGGGTGTCTGAAAAAGGTTGTTTTTCCCTTTTTCAGACACCCTGAGTATTCACGTAGTGTAATTTATTGTTCGTACATATGAATTGTGCTATCATAACTTTAAGTAATTTTATACATTTTTTGAAAAAAAGGAGAGAGATTTTTTATGGATGACCCAGGGAGTCAGATTGTTGGTCAATTCATTTTAATTGGATGTTTAACATTACTTAACGCTTTTTTTGCAGCAGCTGAGATTGCGTTAGTGACATTGAACCAAAACCATATGAACCAATTGGCATCAGAAGGAAATAAGAAGGCACAGCAGATTCAAGGATTATTAGGGGATCCCACAAATTTTCTAGCGACGATTCAAGTCGGAATCACTCTTGCTGGATTTTTCTCCAGTGCATCGGCAGCGACAGGGCTTGCTGGCTATTTATCCGATGTGTTAGGAAATGTACCGTATGCAAATCAAATATCTATTATTGTGATTACTATATTATTATCCTATGTCACGCTTGTTTTTGGAGAACTGTTTCCAAAACGACTTGCCATGCAAAATGCTGATAAAGTTGCAATGTTCGCCGTGCAACCAGTTTTATTGATTAGCAAAATTGCAATGCCTTTTGTAAGGTTCTTATCCTTTTCCACGAAAATTTTATTAAAATTGACAAGGGTGGACACGAAGGAATCAGGAGAGAAAATAACTCGTGAAGACATTAAATTATTAGCACGGACCGGGCAAACGGAAGGAATTATCAATTCTGATGAATTCCAGATGATTAAAAAAGTAATAGAACTTGATGAAACAGTTGCTCGTGAGGTGATGATTCCCCGCACATCAACTTTTATGATGAATATAGATATGCCCTCTGAGGACGTTGCTGATGTACTATTAACGGAAAATTTTTCGCGTGTTCCAGTTTATAAGGGGGACGCTGATAAAATCATCGGGATTCTCCATATGAAAGATTATTTTGCTCAAGCTAGAAAAGTAGGCTTTGAAAATGTAAATGTAACTCCTTTATTGCGTAATCCGTACTTTGTTCCAGAAACAAAATTTGTTGATGATTTATTGAAAGAGCTACAAGCTACTCAAAATCATATGGCAATTTTAATTGATGAATATGGCGGTTTTGTCGGAATTGCTACAATTGAGGATTTAATCGAAGAAATTATCGGTGAGATAGACGATGAGTATGATGTTGCTGTCACAGAAGAAGTAACCTCTATTGACGATACTACTTTTATCATAGATGGAACATTTTCTATTAACGATTTCAATGACTATTTTCAAACGAGTATAGAAGTGAATAATCTTGATACAATGGCGGGGTTTATACTTGACTCTATCGGTGTTATTCCAGAACAAGGAGAGCATCCTGTTGTGGAGTATGAAAACTTTTTGTTCACAGTAGAAGATATAAAAGATAATCGTATAGAAAAAATTAAGGTTGAAGTGCTTCCCAGTGAAAAAAAGGAGCGTATACAGTAGAGGAATATTGATATGAGCAGTGGAGCAATAGGTCAAAACACGGCCAAATTGCTCCTTTTTCAGATAATTCATTGAAGTTTTTGCTGGATTTCACACAAAGTACACTTACAAAATTTATAGTATATATATATCAAGATGAATATACGAAAAGAGGTTGAGGAGACATGATGAATGAGGATCCTAATAACGAACCATTGAATACTAGCAGTAACAATCATAACGAATTGTCAAATCGTAATGAACCGATTGAGGTAGAAGCCATAGAAGTAAATGAAAGTATAGATACAATGATGGAAAGCGAGCAAGTTGAGGTAAATGAGCAAGTTGTAGCAAATGAAGAAATTCCAAGAAACGAGGAAACCTTCTCAAATGAACAAACTATCGCGCATGAACAGATTGTAGCTACGAGAGTAGAGAGTCAGCCAGAAAACCGTGAAGAAAAACAGAAAAAGAAAAGAGCGTATTCACCATTAGTTGCTGGTTTCTTAGGAGCAATCATCGGCTCGTCTACAATGCTAGGAGGACTTTTGTTTTTTGATGATAGAAACCAAACATCAGGTACGACTATTGGAGGTTCATCAAGAACACCTCAAGAAATAACAGTTACCAATATTTCTAGCGAGGATGTTACAGGTGTTATTGCAGAGGCACAAGAATCTGTAGTAGGTGTGGTGAATTATCAACATGCTTCTACCAATTCAGCTGATTCATTATTCGGCGGTCAATTTCAAGGGCAGCAAGGTCAAGCTGAATCAACCGGAGAACTGGAAGCGGCAGGTAGCGGTTCTGGTATTGTTTATAAAAAATCTGGAGATACGGCATATATTGTGACAAATCACCATGTAATTGAAAATGCAGATGCCATTGAAATAACATTATCTGATGGAACAACACTAGAAGCAACATTGGTAGGATCTGATCAATGGTCGGACTTGGCTGTATTAGAAGTTGATGGAAGTGCCATTGAGAGTGTAGCAACATTAGGTGACTCTGATGCACTTTTAGCAGGTCAAGCTGTTATTGCTATCGGAAATCCGTTAGGTTTCTTAGATGGAACAGTGACACAAGGGATTATTAGCAGCGCAGAGCGTTCTATTGATGTGGATATCAATAGTGATGGAACACCAGATTGGCAGATGACAGTTATTCAAACAGATGCAGCTATCAATCCTGGTAATAGTGGCGGTGCATTATTAAATGCCAATGGTGAAGTAATCGGAATCAATTCAAGTAAAATTGCCGACACATCAGTGGAAGGAATTGGATTTTCAATTCCAATCAATTCAGCGTTGCCAATATTAGAGCAATTGGAAGAAAGTGGACAAGTAACTCGTCCGCAAATGGGTGCTTCCTTAGTGGATCTATCACAAATATCGTCTAACGACCGAACACAAATTTTAAATTTACCTAGTGATGTTACACTGGGGGTAGTTATTGCCGCAGTAACAGAAGGTTCTGGTGCATCATCAGCAGGATTGCAAATGTATGATGTGATTACAGCAATTGATGGTCAGGCAGTAGAGTCCACTGTAGATGTTCGCAAGTATTTGTACAATGAGAAAGCAGTTGGAGATACGATAACAGTAACATTCTTCAGAGATGGACAAGAACAAACAGCAAGCTTGACGTTACAAGCGGCACAGGATAACTAATAAAAATGCCTCCAGCATCGCTGGAGGCATTTTTTTACAGAAATAATCAAATTTTCTCTTATCAAAACCTTGCTTGGCGACACAGTTGCAAGTATTTAAAAGGATAGATCATTTATCCAGTCTTTTGAAAGACTTTTTATACAAAATAATTTGACTACCATACCCCTGTATAGTATATTTGATGTAAGGAGGTGTTCGCATGGATCCTAGTCACAACAAACCAATGGTTCATCGTTCAGAAGAGGAAATTCAACAATTAACCAAAAGATTAAAGCGTATTGAAGGTCAAGTTCGTGGAATTAGTAAAATGGTAGAAGAAGACCGCTATTGCATAGATATATTAACACAAATATTGGCTGTAGAGGCAGCGATAAAAAAAGTTGGTTTTTCTTTAGTGGAAAGACATACAAAGCATTGTGTTGCAAAAGCGATAGCAGATGGAAATGGAGAAGAGTCCATTCAAGAGTTAATGACAGTCATTCAGAGATTCACAAAATAAGTTTGGATAATTGGTCAAACACCGACCAATTATCCAAACTTACAAAAACGGAGAATCATAATGCTTATGAGTAAGATGAATGAGAAAAATATGACCTGCTCGTTCAGCTGGAAAATAGGGGGTGGGGAGATGAGTCAGATAAAGCAAACATTTGATATTGAGGGGATGACTTGTGCAGCTTGTGCGACGCGCATTGAGAAGGTATTGAGTAAAACGGAAGGCGTTGTGCAAGCCAATGTAAATTTAGCGATGAATACTGGCACGGTTGAATATGAGACCGATGTTATTACAGAAAGTGACATCATTAATAAAATTGAAAAAATTGGTTATAAAGGAATAGTCCACAAAGAAGGAGAAAAGAAAAAGGATGCTGGCATCAAGAAAAAGCAACTTCAGTTATTACTAGCCGTCATTCTGTCTTTGCCATTGTTATATACGATGGTTACCCATATGCCTTTTGCAAGCAGTCTGCCAATGCCTCATTTTTTGATGAATCCGTGGGTGCAACTCGTATTTGCAACTCCTGTGCAATTCATCGTTGGTTGGCAATTTTATAGAGGAGCATATCGAGCACTTCGAAATAAAAGTGCCAATATGGATGTGTTAATTGTACTAGGAACATCAGCGGCATATTTTTACAGTTTGTTTGAGGGATTACAAACAATTGGAAACCATCATTACGAACCACATTTATATTTTGAAACTAGTGCCGTTTTGATTACCCTTGTTTTGACAGGGAAGTACTTTGAATATATGGCAAAAGGAAAAACAACCCAAGCAATTTCTGCATTGTTAAAGCTCCAGGCGAAAGAAGCAACAGTAATCAGGGATAATAAAGAGATGAAAATAGCTTTAGAACAAGTGATTGTCGGTGATGTTCTTGTTGTGAAGCCAGGGGAGAAAATACCTGTTGATGGTGTCATCTTAACAGGAGCTACAACAGTAGATGAGTCCATGTTAACCGGAGAATCTTTGCCAGTAGAAAAAGAAATAGGCGACCAAGTTGTCGGCGCAACAGTAAATGAAAATGGTGCGATTACATTTCGGGCTGAAAAAGTCGGCAGTGATACAGCATTGGCAAATATTATCAAAATTGTTGAAAAAGCTCAAGGTTCAAAGGCACCAATTCAAAGAATTGCCGATGTTATCTCCGGCTACTTTGTTCAAACAGTTGTCGGAATTGCGGCTATTACATTTTTCATTTGGTATTTCTTTGTGGACCCATATAATCTTTCAACGGCCCTCGTACCTGTTATTTCAGTATTGGTTATTGCCTGTCCGTGTGCACTAGGGCTAGCAACACCCACTTCTATTATGGTAGGAACAGGGAAAGGGGCAGAAAATGGCATTTTGTTTAAAGGGGGAGAATTTTTAGAACGTACCCATAAAATAAATGCAATTATCTTAGATAAGACAGGAACTGTTACAAACGGAAAGCCGGAAGTGACAGATGTAATTGTTTTTGATTCAGTAAGTGAAGAAGAGTTACTTATGTATACGGGATCTATCGAAGGTTTGTCAGAGCATCCACTTGCAAAAGCAATCGTTGATTTTTCCAATAGAAATCATATTTCACCACAAGAAGTGACTGATTTCGCGGCAATTACAGGCCATGGGGTAAAAGGGATTGTTGCTGGAAAGC
>DAIDKD010000092.1 GCA_027451065.1 Bacillaceae bacterium
TTCTGCCGCTCTTGCGTTTGATTACTTGGGCAATCATGGTCTTTCGGAATTTTCGTTGGCACCAAATTGGGCCGATCATTTCTAATAGTATCGTATATTCTTTCTTAGGGACGGTTATGATTGTGGTATTAGGGTTCATCATTGCTACTTATACGAGAACGGCGCCAAAGTTTTTATCTGAAGCTTACGGAAAAGTGACGTTGATATCCTATGCGCTTCCAGGACCAGTTGTTGCTCTTGTAGTTCTTTTCTTTATGTTGAACCTGGCTGATATTTTTCATTTCTCGGTGGCAACGACAACGGTTATGTTGTTACTAGGTTACGTTATCCGCTACTTAGGCATTGCTTATGAAAATATTGATGACGGCTACAAGAAACTAGGCATGAAGCACCATCAAGTTGCCAGAACGTTAGGGAAAGGGTATTATGCAACGTTGTTGACGGTGGACCTGCCGATGCTAAAACCGTTTATGCTAAGTGGAGCAACTTTAGTTTTTATTGATTTAATCAAAGAACTGCCATTGACACTTGCACTAAGACCATTTAATTTTCATACGCTGGCTACCCAAACCCATCAGTTCGCAAGCAATGAAATGTTGCCGGAATCATCCATTCCAAGTTTAATTATCGTTACAATCAGTATGCTTTTAACCACATTCCTATTTCAAAAAAAGGTTGAGTAGAGGAGAGAGAATTCATGAGCCAATTTCTAGTCAAGGATTTATCATTCAAATATAAAAAACAAAAACAGCTGCTTATTGAAAATTTCAATATGATCGTTGAAAAAGGTGAAATTGTTGCTTTGGTGGGAAAAAGCGGCAGTGGAAAAAGCACGATTTTAAGGTTGCTAAGTGGTCTTGAAGAGCCCATGTCCGGTTTGATTTCATTTGAACATCAAATTTTGTTTGATGGGAAAAAAAATCTAGAGCCACAGCAACGAAATATTGGAATGATTTTCCAAGACTATGCGCTCTTTCCTCACTTAACTGTTTTGGGAAATGTAAAGTTTGGTATCAAAGGAAATGCGGCAACCAAAAAAGAGCAGGCTCTTGCATGTTTGCGCATGGTAGGAATGGAGGAACATAGCAATAAGTATCCTCATCAATGTTCTGGAGGCCAGCAGCAACGAATTGCCATTGCCCGTGCAATTGCGGCAAAGCCGAAGATTTTATTATTAGATGAACCTTTCTCTAATCTTGATGCTGATTTACGAAAGAATGTCCGACAAGAAGTTCGTGATATTATCAAACGAGCAAACATTAGTGCAATTTTGGTAACTCATGACGAGGAGGATGTTAAAGCATGTGCAGATCGTGCGGTAGATTGTCCGTGTTGAGAAACAAATAAAAATACAAGCAAAGAAATCAGATGTTGAAGAAGTTTACAATATTTGATTTCTTTTTTATATTCAAAAAAATAAGTTTAAATTATAGAATATTCGGAATAAAAAGTATATAATGTCCCATAAGCAAGTTTTAGTGCTTAATTTATGGGAAAAAAGTACTAGTTGCAAATGCAAATATTAGGAATGTTCGTGATATTTGAGTGAACCTAGGCACTTTTCAAGAGGAGAGATGCTATTTCAAATGAAAAATTTGTCTGTTTTTCTTATGTTTGTCAGTAATGTTAGTTACGGTGAAGTCATTTAGGAATCAAAAGGGGGGATTTAATGTTCACAATGGTTGCAAGGCGCTTATTTCAACTTATTTTCCTTCTGTTTGGGATTTCGTTTCTCGTTTTTTCTTCGATGTATATTGCTCCTGGAGATCCTGCATCGACTATTGCTGGACCTACAGCAACTGAATCAGAAATTGAAGCCATAAGAGAAAATCTAGGGTTAAATAAACCTTTTCTCGTACAATATGGAACTTATTTGAAACATGTCGTTCAAGGTGATTTAGGTTATTCTTATCAAAATCATCAATCAGTAGCTGAAGCCATAGGAATTAGGTTTCCAAGTACGATAAAGCTGGCAGTGGCCAGTATGATTGTTGCTATTATTATTGGTATCATTACGGGGCTGATTTCTGCACTTAAGCATAATAGTTGGCTCGATGCTACAGCTACAACATTTGCTTTGTTTGGTATATCCATTCCTAATTTTTGGCTTGGAACAATATTGATTCTTTTATTTTCCGTTCAATTGCAGTGGTTGCCTGTCAGTGGCATGAGTGCTCCTTGGTATACAGTTAATGGTATGAAGGAGCTTATTCTTCCGGCAATTACATTAGGGACAGGATCTGCAGCGATGATCGCAAGAATGACAAGGTCATCAATGCTTGAAGTGATTAGAGCTGATTATGTACGAACTGCCAGAGCAAAAGGAGTGAAGAAGAGTCATATTATTTGGATACACACGTTAAAAAATGCAATGATTCCTGTCCTAACAGTAATTGGAGTAAATTTTGGTACTTTATTAGGCGGGACAATTATTACCGAAAAAGTATTTGCAATTAACGGAGTGGGGCGTTTAATGATTGATGCAATAGCAGCACGGGACTTTCCTGTAGTACAAGGATCGGTACTGTTAGTTGCTACGATGTTTGTTTTGGTAAACCTAATGGTTGATATTGTTTATTTATATATTGATCCACGGATTAAATATTGAAAAGGAGGGATGTTATGTCTGCGCCAACTTATACAATGGAAACGACAGTAAAGAAGGTGAAAAAAAAGAAAAATCATCCTTTTCTACCTATTATAAATAGACTATTGAAAAATAAACTTGCTATTGTTGGCATTTTAATTATCATTCTGCAAATAGCATTGGTGGTATTTGCCCCATTGATTACATTCCATGATCCGACAAAACAAAATTTGGCCGCAAGTGAGCTTCCTATTTTTAGTAAGGGGCACTGGCTGGGAACTGATAATTATGGGAGAGATGAATGGAGCCGCATTGTTTATGGGGCAAGGATTTCATTAATAGTAGGGGTCGTTGCTGTTGGGTTAGGACTTTTAGGAGGAGTTACTTTAGGGTTGTTGGGAGGTTATTATCGGAAATTAGACGGTATCGTTATGAGAATAGTGGATTTATTATTCTCTTTTCCAGGAATTTTACTAGCAATGCTGATTATTGCGATTTTAGGTACTAGTCTAGTAAATGTAGCAATAGCTATCAGTATTTGGTCTATTCCATCATGTGCAAGGATTGTGCGCGGTTCAGTCTTATCCATAAAAGAAAAAGAACATATTATGGCAATGAAATCACTTGGAGCATCTGATATGAGAATTATGTTAAAGCATATTTTGCCAAACTGTTTTGCTCCCATTATCGTATTTGCCACAATGAGAATGTCAACTGCCATTCTTTCGACAGCTTCTTTAAGCTATCTTGGGTTAGGAGCACAACCGCCGACTCCAGAATGGGGTGCCATGATTTCACAAGGACAAGCTTATATGTGGACCTCACCACATTTAACAATTGTCCCGGGAATCGCAATCATGTTAACTGTATTTGCATTTAATGTAGTTGGTGATGCATTCAGAGATGCAATTGATCCGAATATGAATGTTCAATAAAAAGGGGAACAGTATCAAGATTATTTATTCAAAATCTAAAAAATAGAAGACTCAGCGGCTGGTTCAACTTACTGAGAAATAATCTTTTCCGCATTAAGTTACTCGCTGAAGCTGGACTAAGGAGGAAATATTTTGAAAAAGAGTTGGCTATTTATATTTACTTTGTGTCTTGCAATGCTTCTTTCAGCTTGTGGAGGGAAGGAAACATCTTCCACATCTAGCAGTGATAATAGTAGTGGCAAAAGTGGTGGAGATACCGAGCTAACATATGTTTCTCTTACTGATGTAGTGGGATTATCACCAATTTTGACAAATGACAGTGCTTCAGCGAACGTTATCAATCAAGTATATGAAACATTATTTAAACGGAATCCTGAAACACTGGAGATCGAGCCTCTCTTAGCAGAATCATATGAACAACCTGATGAAAACACATGGATATTTCATTTAAAGCAAGATATTACATTCCATGATGGCACTCCTTTTAATGGGGAAGCTGTTAAATATACATTTGAGAAAATCCGTGATCCAGAAACAGCATCACCTCGTGCATCATTAATGGAACCAATTGATACAATTACTGTTGTTGATGACTACACAGTTAAAATAACAACAAAATATCCTTATGGCTCATTTTTGGCTTCTTTGGCTCATGAGAATACAGCAATTGTAAGTCCTACTGCAGACAAGAAGCAAGATTTAATGAAGGAACCAGTGGGAACAGGGCCATTTAAATTTGTAAGTTGGACCTCTGGGGATCAAGTAGTTTTGGAGGCTAACTCTGATTATCATGATGGTGAACCGGAGTTAAAGAAAGTGACATTTAAAGTCGTTCCAGAAATTTCAACTGCTATATCAATGCTGCAAGCGGGAGAAGCACAATTTGTTGACAATATTCCAGTAGAGCAAATGAGTCGGGTGGAAAGTTTAAACAATGTGAATGTAGATAATATTGATGGAACATCTGTGTACTACTTAACCTTTAATTTCTCAAAAGAAGACAATCAAGATTCTGAATTTAGAAAAGCGGTTGCCAGCGCAATTGACAGAGATGCAATTATTTCTAAGTTGGGAGGGTTAGGAATTAAAAGTGATAGCATCCTTGGGCCAAAAGTGTTTGGATACAAAAATTCTGAGGATAACGCTGGAACACCATATGACCTGAACACAGCAAAAGAGTTAGTGAAGAAAAATGGTTATGATAAACGGGAGGTTACATTGCTTACACCTAATAGAGGAAACTTTCAATTAATGGCGGAAGTTGTTCAAGCACAATTGGCAGATGCCGGATTTAAGGTGAAAATAGAAAATATGGAATGGGCAACATATTTAGAGGCCGCTAAAACAGGTAAATATGATCTGATATTCCTAAGCTGGGCAAATGTGACTGGTGATGGTTCAGAAATGTTTTATCCAAACTTCCATAGTGATAACATAGGTTCTTCTAACCGTGCTCAATATGATAATCCCGAGTTTGATAAGATTGTAGAAAATTCAAGAACAACTACAGATCAAGAAAAGCGTTTGGAATATTTAGATCAAGCAAACAAAGTATTACTTGATGATAATGCAGCAATTGTGTTGTATCACGGTAAAGTTACCACTGCCCTGGATAAATCTTACAGTGGCCTTACTGTTGATCCAAACGGAATATGGGATTTAGCAAAAGTAACAAGAAAGTAGGTTAAAAGAATGGGAGAGTCATTATTAGAAGTAAAAAATCTAGTAACAGAATTCCGAACAGCAGAAGGTCAAGTGCCTGCTGTCCGGAATGTCTCCTTTTCATTAAAAAAAGGGGAAACATTATGTATTGTTGGAGAATCTGGCTGTGGGAAAAGTATTACCTCTCTTTCTGTCATGGGTCTTCTGCCAAGTAACGGTAAAGTTAGCAACGGAGAAATCCTTTTTGAAGGAGAACAGATCCATCAACTATCAGACGAAAAAATGAGGCAACTACGAGGGAGCAAAATTGCCATGATCTTTCAAGATCCCATGACAGCTTTAAATCCTGTTTTAACAATTGGCTATCAACTAAGAGAGCCGCTTATGGTTCATCAAAAATTATCAAAGAGTGAAGCAACAAAAAGAAGCATTCAGCTGTTGGAACAGGTGGGTATCCCGTATCCAGAAAAACGATTGAATCAATACCCTCATGAACTAAGCGGCGGGATGAGGCAGAGGGTGATGATTGCAATTGCTCTTTCTTGCAATCCTGAGCTGCTTATTGCAGATGAACCAACTACTGCTTTAGACGTAACAATCCAATCCCAAATACTAGATATTATGAATGATTTAAAGGAAATCAATGATATGGGGCTTATCCTAATCACTCATGATATGGGCGTTGTTGCTGAAGTTGCAGATAGAGTGATGGTAATGTATGCAGGAAAAAAGGTAGAAGAAGGGTTAGTTGATGAAATATTTCAGCATCCTAAGCATCCTTATACAATTGGATTATTGCATTCTGTTCCAAATGTGGATGATCCAAATTTTGAATTAGAACCAATTCCCGGTTCTTTACCTAGTGTAACAGAGGAAATTGTTGGTTGCAGATTCCAGAGCAGATGTAAATTTGCAAAAGATATTTGCAGGAAAAAAGAACCGAAAATGTTTGCAGTTTCTGAGACACAAGCTGTGCATTGCTGGATGGAAGAGGGGGATCTTTATGGAGGTAGTGAATGAACAGGAAACTTTTCAAGAGGAAAATCAGCAAAAGGTTCTCCTTGAAATAGAGGGATTGAAAAAATATTTTCCAATAAAGGGAGGGATTCTGCAACGGAAGAAAGGTGAAGTAAAGGCAGTAGAAAATGTTTCACTTCAAGTGTATGAATGTGAAAGTTTAGGTGTTGTTGGAGAATCTGGCTGCGGGAAATCTACGTTAGGTAAAGCAATACTAGGATTAGAGGAACTGACAGATGGGAAAATCTATTTTAAAGATACAGAAATTCAAGGATTAAAAAGAAAAGAAAGGCTTCGATTTATCAAGGAAATGCAAATGATTTTTCAGGATCCCTATGCTTCGCTGAATCCAAGGCAGCGTATTGGTGATGCAATTGGAGAGGTGTTTCAAATGCATACGGATATGACATCAGAGGAAAGAAGAAAAGCAGTCATCGATCTTGTGCAAGAGGTAGGCTTAGCTGAGGAACACTTCGATCGCTTTCCCCATGAGTTTAGTGGGGGACAACGTCAGAGAATTGGAATTGCCCGTGCGATCGCCTTAAATCCTTCCTTTATTATCTGTGATGAAGCTGTCTCAGCTCTTGATGTATCAGTCCAGGCACAAGTTTTGAAACTTTTAAAAAGTCTTCAAGAGAAATACAAATTATCATACTTATTTATATCTCATGATTTAGGGGTGGTACGTTATTTTTGTAATCGTGTATTAGTCATGTACTTAGGAAACACAGTTGAGCTTGGAACAGTACAAGATATGTTTGAGAAACCGTTACATCCATATACTCAAGCATTGCTATCGGCAATTCCTCGACCTGCTGTTCAAAGAAATCGCAAGCGTATTCGACTCCAGGGGGAATTACCAAATCCGGCTGACCCTCCTAGTGGATGTCCTTTTCACACAAGATGCCCAATCGCCAGTGATATTTGCAAACAGGAAAAGCCAACCTGGATTGAATATGAAAAGAATCATTTTGCTGCTTGTCATTTCGCTGGTAAGTCAATCGTAGAATAAGAAGAGTTCAATACGTAATAAACATTAGAGGGGAGTATATGATGGACTACTTATATCATCCATATGAATCAAAGCGAAACACTGTCTTTGCTAAAAAGGGGATGGTTGCTACTTCACAGCCATTAGCTGCACAAGCGGGTGTAGAGATACTAAGAAAAGGGGGGAATGCAGTTGATGCAGCTATTGCAACAGCTGCTGCTCTCACTGTAGTTGAGCCAACTTCCAACGGAATTGGCGGCGATGCATTTGCATTAGTGTGGATGAAAGATGAACTTCACGGATTAAATTCATCGGGGCCAGCCCCAAAGTCAATCTCAGCGGAAGCTGTAAAAAAATTAGGTTTTGAAAAAATGCCTCCGTATGGCGTCACCCCAATTACTGTTCCGGGAGTGCCAGCTGCTTGGGCAGCATTGTCTAAGCGATTTGGAAACATGCCATTGGCAGAGGTGCTTCAACCTGCTATTCGCTATGCTGAAGAAGGATACCCTCTTACACCGATATTAGGTAAGTTTTGGAAAAGAGCGTACAACAAGTTTAAAAAGGAACTTACATCAGAAGAGTTTGTTCCATGGTTTGAGACATTTGCTCCAAAGGGAAGAGCTCCGGAAATTGGTGAGGTTTGGAAATCAAGTGGTCATGCTTCTACATTGCGGTCAATAGGAGAAACAAATGCTCGTTCATTTTATGAAGGAGAGCTGGCAGAGAAAATTGATACTTTTATGAAGAAGTATAGTGGATTTTTAACGAAAGAAGATTTGGCAACTTATCAATCAGAATGGATCAAGCCGATTTCTACGAATTATCGAGGATACGATGTTTGGGAGATTCCTCCTAATGGTCAAGGAATGATTGCTTTAATGGCACTAAATATTTTTGAAAAGAAAACACCTTCACCTCTTTGGCAAAATGTGGATACGTTCCACGAACAAATTGAATCTATGAAATTAGCTTTTACAGATGGGAAGGCTTTTATTACTGAACAGGAAGAGATGCCAATTTTAATTGAAGAGTTATTGTCAGAGTCATATGCAGTACAAAGAAGCAAAAAGATTACATATGAAGCTTCTGAGCCAACACCTTTAGAACTTCCAAAGGGTGGAACTGTTTATTTAGCGACTGCTGATGAAGAGGGAAATATGGTTTCTTATATTCAGAGCAATTACATGGGATTCGGTTCTGGGATTGTAATTCCTGAAACAGGAATTAGCTTACAAAACCGTGGTCATGATTTTTCATTAGATAAAACACATCCGAATTTCTTAAAACCGGGAAAACGAACATATCATACAATTATTCCAGGTTTTTTAACAAAGGGTGGGAAGGCAGTAGGCCCCTTTGGAGTAATGGGGGGCTATATGCAGCCACAAGGACATTTTCAAGTAGTAACAAATACTGTTGATTACCTTTTAAATCCGCAAGCTGCTTTAGACATGCCAAGATGGCAATGGATAAAAGGAAAACAGGTTTATGTGGAGTCAAAATTCCCGGATTACCTTGTTCAAGCGTTAATACGTAAAGGGCACGATGTTCAGATAGTGGCAGAGGATGGAAATTTTGGGCGCGGTCAAATTATTTGGAGACATCCTAAAAGCGGTGTTCTCATAGGGGGAACCGAATCACGAACAGACGGGGCAATCGCACTTTGGTAAAGCCAATATTAGAACAAAAGCAAGCAATGAAGACTTCTTTACAAAAGCCACGCCCAAATTGGAGAATTCATTGGCAGATAATGGCGGCATTTTTCCGTGTCGGTATGCTTGGGTTTGGCGGAGGGCCTTCTTCTATTCCTCTTGTATATCAGGAAACGGTGAAGAAGTATCAATGGATGGACAAAGAAGAATTTGATAATACATTGGCTCTTGCCAACACAATGCCGGGTCCTATCATAACAAAAATGGCCGGCTATATTGGATATAGAATAGCTGGGGTACTCGGGTGTTTAAATGCTCTATTATCCTCTGTAGCTCCAACGGCGATACTCATGATTTTACTGCTTCAATTTTTACAGACGTTTAAGGGTATTCCTTGGGTAAATCATATGTCAGCATCAGTAGTTCCAGTAGTTGCTGTGATGTTAGGTGTGATGACTTGGGATTTTATGAAGAAATCAGTAGATACATTAAAATGGAAGAAAACCAGTATCTTTTTAGGAGGAGGCTTTCTTTTAATTGAGGTTTTACACTTTCATCCGGCAATTGTAATCGTATTGACGATTATCTTCGCGTTTCTTCCTTCCCGTGAAAGGAGGCGTTCAAAATGATTTATTGGCAAATATTTTTAGCGTTTTTTATTCCGGGGATTTTAGGATATGGTGGAGGACCATCGGCTATTCCTTTAATTGAAAACGAAGTCGTTGGTAACTACAATTGGATGAGCTCACAGGAATTTAGTGAAATATTGGCTGCAGGAAACTCCTTACCGGGTCCTATTGCAACAAAAATGGCGGCATATATTGGATATTCTGAAGCAGGTGTAATAGGAAGTCTGGTTGCTCTATTTGCTACAATTACCCCGTCTATTTTGATGATGCTGTTATTAATGGCTATTTTGCTAAAATATAAAGATACATCACAAGTGAAAAATATTTCAGCATATGTCCGACCAGTTATTGCTATTTTACTAGCGGGAATGACGTTCCAATTCGCTAAGGAATCAGTGATTAACACAGGAACAATTTATACCATTATACTCGTTGCTGGGAGCTATATCCTTTTGGAGAAACTAAAATGGCACCCAGCAATTGTTATTGTTATTTCTCTGTGCATAGGAGCGGTTACTGGTATCTATCAATATGGATGGCATTAAGAATTCTAAATTGATAACAGATGAAAGAATTCTGTCGGTATCGGGAGAGAGTCGCGCCCTTAAGAATGGAAGAAATCGAGACAAGATTCAGAAAGAAAAACAGGGATATCCCGTGAGAAAGAACAAGAGCTGCTAAAACAATTAAGTGGCATGATAACGCAGCTGAACTTCGGAAAATCTATCGTGAAGCATTTCATATGGAATGTTAAAAGAATATAAAAAGTTATTCTATTATGTAGATGGTTTTCTAGAGTAAAGAAAAAGTCCAATTTCTCAATTTTACCGAGAAACTGGACTTTTTTTGTCATTGATTTGCCTTAGAGAGATTAATAATCGCTAAAATTGCCAAGATAGGAATGATACTATCAAAAAGGAGTAAAATAATACCAAACATATCAAACCACTGTAAGATAGCCAAGAGAATAATATTCACTAATAACAATGTAGGCGAGATGAAATATGGAATTTTGGAAACTACTTTCCCTTTCCTTAATTTCACATAAGAGATATACATAGCAATACAAAAAACAATGCCAACAATTGTTGTGAAATAAGAAAAGTATAGGATAGGATGGCTCAGTATTTCACTTAGCCCAGCAGCTTCTTCAGTAGACATGCCTATCATTGTCCAATCCACATTTTGCATCATAAGCATCATAGCTGATAAAAAGAGGCTAAGTAATGAGCTAAGGGTTGATAAAATGGCAATGGCTAAAGTAATTCTTCTTGCCCGTTTTAAGTATTTTTCATTATTTACAATCATCGTTATAAAATGCCTCCTCTCAAGATAATTCCAACAACAATCACTAACAATGCCACTATTTTCATGATGTTATTGAATTTCGTTGGTTCTTCTGTACTAAAAACTTCATTTCCAAAAACACAAATAAGGAATGCTGCACCGATAACGTCCAGAAGTTTCCCTGCTTCTACTAGACTTTCCGAGCCAATTAC
>DAIDKD010000093.1 GCA_027451065.1 Bacillaceae bacterium
AACAATGGTTTTATCAGATTGTTCGTTCTTGCTTTTACAATTTTTATTTTTTTAGTTGTTGTTCGACAATATAAGTCATTCGTTTTACATCAGGCTTTTGGCCTGTCCATAGTTCGAAGGCGATTGCTCCTTGGTAGACGAACATAGGGAGTCCGTTTTGAATGCTTGCGCCTTGTTGCTTCGCTTCTTTTAGAAAGAGGGTTTCCAAAGGGTTGTAGACGATGTCTGCAACGATAGAGTTTTTCTTTATTCCCTTGAGCGACAATGATTTTTCATTTACACGAGGGAGCATTCCCACTGTTGTCGTGTTGACTATCATATCATATTTTTCGATTCTTTGCTCTGCTGTTTCTAAAGAAATGACCTTCGATTGAACTGGATATGAGCATGCTTCTTTTAATTGCTCTGCTTTTTCTATGGTTCTATTGGCAATATCAACACTCTCTATTCCTAAAGATGCCAGTGTATGAAAAATTGCTCTGCAAGCTCCACCGGCACCTACTAACAAAATTCGCTTGTCCTGTAATGAGCCGTATTGTTCTACAATCCCTTTCACGAACCCTAAGCCATCTGTATTATATCCTTTGTACTTTCCATTGCAGAGTACAACTGTATTCACTGCTCCGATAGATTTTGCTACTTCATCAACTTCATCTAGGTAGTTCATTATCGCTACTTTATGAGGCATTGTTACATTAAAACCAGCGATCTCATTCTCTTTCAATTCCTTCACTTTCACTTCCAGTTCTGCCGGTTCAATCTGTATCGAACGATAAATAGCATCTATCCCTAACTGAGAAAAAGCATCATTATGCATAAACGGCGACATCGAATGCCCAACCGGAAACCCAATCACCCCATATTCCTTCCCCATCTTCCCCACACCTACTTTTTTACTCAGGTTTTAGTACTTTAAGATGATGGGCGCTTTTTGCCCATCATCTTAAATTAACGATTTTCTCAACACTACACTTACTCCTTTTGGAGCGTAGGCAGCAACCTTAGCTCCCGGTTCATTCACCGTAACCCATCCTAATCCAGAGAAGACAATATCTGTTTTTCCTTCCTTCATTTGGAACTCATGGCGAACAAGTGGTGGAAAATCTTCCACTTCTTCCTCCGTTGGCGGTTGTAATAATTTTCCTAGATGATTTTCATACAAATCATCAGCTTTTTCCATTTTTGTACGGTGTATGTGTAAATTGTTAGAAACATAACACACAAGGGAACGGCGACCACCGCTTATATAATCAAGGCGAGCTAGTCCTCCGAAGAATAATGTCTGTTCTTCATTTAATTGAAAAACCATCGGCTTGATTTCTTTTGTTGGAGTAATTACTTTTAAACTTTGTTTATTTACATAGTGTGCCATTTGGTGATGGTTAATAATCCCCGGAGTATCGTATAATGACGCTTCCTCATCTAATGGGATTTCAATTAAATCAAGGGTTGTTCCCGGAAAATGAGAAGTAGTAATTACGTTCTCTGTCTCGTCACTGAACTGTTTGATTATACGATTAATAAAAGTTGACTTCCCAACATTTGTACAGCCGACTACATACACATCTCTACCATCTCTGAATTTCTCAATCGCTTCTGCTAACCCATCAATTCCATGTCCCTTTGACGCACTAATTAAGTGCACATCGATTGGAAAAAGTCCTTGTTCCTTTGTCATTCCTCTCATCCAATCAATTACTTTGTTATGTTTCACGGACTTAGGCAGTAAATCGACTTTATTCCCAACTAGTATCACATTGTTTTTCCCTACAAAACGTTGAATTCCCGGTAGCCAACTACCACTAAAATCAAAAATATCCACGATTTTCACAACGAGGGCATCAGCACTTCCGATTCCGTTCAAAATCCGTAGAAAATCATCATCCGTTAACGAAACGTCCTGGATATCATTATAATTTTTCAAACGAAAACATCTTTGGCAAATGACTGGCTCTCTCTTAAGTGCTGACTCCGGAGCATAACCTAGCCCATTTTTATCTTCCGTTTGAATGGTAACACCACAGCCGATACATTTTATTTCTTCCATTTCCATTAATTTTCCTCCCAGAAAAGTAGTCCTTGTTTCTTCATTTTCTTTAATAACCGACGTTCAATCATCCGGTTAAACCTTGTCCAAATTCCATCGGTTTTCACAATTGGTACAACCAAAATTGTATGCAATCCGACACGATTCCCACCAAAAATATCTGTCATCAATTGATCTCCTACCATCACAGCCTCATCTTGAGATAGGTTCATCTTTTGAAGTGCCCTTTTGTATCCTTGTGAGAAAGGTTTTTTTGCTCGATGAACAAATGGCAGGTTTAATGGCTCAGCAAATGCACCCGTTCTCTCTTTATTGTTATTGGATACGACAACTATTTGAAACCCTTGACTTTTCACTTTTTCAAACCATGATTTTAGTTCTTCTGTTGCATAAGGTTGATCCCATGCAATAAGTGTATTATCTAAATCGGTAATAATTCCTTTGATACCATGTTCTTTTAATTTTTCTAAATCAATTTTGTAGATATCCTCTACATATTCATTCGGCAAATATTTCTGCACTATCATAAAACACCTTCTTCTCGCTTGATTTACTCTATCTTATCAATTTATTTTCCCATTTTTTATCTAAAAAATTATACCATACTTCGCCAATATTATGGAGGTCTTACGAGAAAAAAGCAGGGAAATATTCAAATAGCGTGCTAAGACGAATGAAATTCATCCGCTTTAGCACGCTATGCTTACTATATTCTTTCTTACTTTGTAAAATGCTCTTTGTACCACAGAGCTGCTGCATCTAATTCTGTATTGGTTAAATGATGACCATTATTCTCCCAGTGAACATGTACATCAGCCCCTGCTTTTTCCAATAGCGTTTGTAGTTCGTAAGTTTCCATCGGAGAGCAAATCGGATCATTTTTCCCAGCGGATATAAATACAGGGCTCTCCTTAAGATTAGGTAGCTCTATTCCCCAACGTGGAACCATTGGATGATGGAGAATTGCTCCTTTTAATGCATCTCGATAATGAAACAACAAACTACCAGCTATATTTGCTCCATTGGAATAACCGATAGCAACGACATTGTTTCGTTCAAAATTGTATGTCAAAGCTGCTTCATCTAAAAATTCATATAATTCTTTCGTCCGATAAACAAGATCCTCTTCGTCAAAAACACCTTCTGCTAAACGACGGAAAAAGCGAGACATTCCATTTTCAAGGACATTTCCCCGCACACTTAAAACAGAAGCAGCTCTATCTACTCTAGCAGCAAGAGGCAGAAGATCCGACTCATCCCCTCCAGTGCCATGTAACAATAGTAAGGTTGGTTTGGTTTCGTCGTTTCCTTGCTGAAATATATGCTTCACGATGACATCTCCTTCAAGTCTACTAAATTAGTAGAAACTATCTGAAATAGTGAGAGTATTCCATTTCGGATAGTTCCTTCGTAAAATTGCTTATTTTCGTTTCTTATTTCGGTCTTTCCAAAGTAAAAATTTCACCTATTTTTGCATAGTTACTTCCAGCCAATCGACTAATAGCGCCTAGTTTTTCAGGGTCTATTCTTCCGTGGTCGTACAAACTTTCCTCAATATGATAATGAACGACTCTGCCTATGATGAGATCACACCCTACTACGTCTCCATTGCCTCCCAATTCTATCCAATGCTCTAAGACACACTCCATTCGAATTTTTGCTTCTTGAATCCCTGGAGCAGCAACTTTGATGCTCTTCACTGTCGTTAACCCAGCCATTTCCACCTCACTCTCATTAGCCGGTATACTCGCAGCTGTCTTATTTACCTTTTCTACATTTGTTTCATCTGTAATGTGAACAACAAATTCACCTTTCTCAATAATATTTCGCGATGTATCTTTTTGTACTCCGTCTTTTCTTTGAATGGAGACAGAGAGAAGCGGTGGATGAGATGACACAATATTAAAATAGCTAAAAGGAGCTCCGTTTACTATCCCGTTTTCTGAAAGGGAAGTGATAAAAGCAACTGGTCTTGGTATGATACTGCCGGTTAAAAATTTATAATTATCTCTTTCTGATAAAGATATCGGATCAATGGAAAGCAACGAAAACATCTCCCTTCCACATTTTTAATCTAATTCCTTCACTTCAATAGGTTGTAACACACGTTCGATTTTATCACGCTGTGGCTCATACCATTTTGGCAACATTAGCTTTTCACCCATCGTTGCCTCTGATTCATCATGAGCAAATCCTGGAGGGTCTGTGGCAATTTCAAACAATATTTCTCCGTGCTCTTTAAAATAAATTGCGTGGAAATATTGTCTATCTTGTACAGGAGTCACTCCATAGCCATGCTTTTCAATATACGCTTTCCAATCTAGTTGATCTTCTCTATCTTTGGCCCGCCAAGCAATATGATGAACTGTTCCGACTCCCATTCTGCCTTTACCGGTTGATGTTTGCTTTACATCAATGACATTTCCAATTTCACTGCTAGCTTGAAAGCGAACTAAGTCTCCTTCTTGAGCTATTTGCTCAAGCCCCATGACTTGATGGAGCAGTTCATTCGTACTTTCAGGATTTGTTGAGAATAAAGTCGCTCCTCCAAAACCTTTTATTGCAACGTTCGGTGTCACTTCTCCGAAAGTCCACTGACTGTTTTCCCCTGCTTCTCGCTCTACAATTTCTAAATGAAGACCATGGGGATCGTCAAATGTTAAAGACAACTCATCAAAACGTGTTTCCTCTGTATAAGCAACATGAAATTTCTCTAATCGTTGCTTCCAAAAGCTTATTGCTCCTTTTGGTACTGCGAAGGCAGTGACACCAACTTGTCCATCACCAATTCTCCCTTGATAAGCTCTCGCCCAAGGGAAAAATGTCATAATTGTCCCAGGATTACCGCCATCATTTCCAAAATATAGATGATATGTCTCTGGATCATCAAAGTTAACTGTTTGTTTTACTAGTCTTAACCCTAATATTCCTGCGTAGAAATCAACATTTTCTTGTGGATTTCCTACAATGGCAGTAATATGATGAATCCCCATTGTTCTCCTGCTCATTTTCACAATCTCCCCTCAAAATATCTCAATCTCATGATTTTTTTATCCATTAAAAATGTTTTTCTTTATAATAACGATAAGGCGAAATATTTAGCTTGTCAAAAGAAATGGTTTGGAATAGAAAAGCAAGGTATCTAAAAAGGAGAAAATCCTCCCTCTTCAGACCCCTGCTGAATTGGCGTTGTCGTATTTATATTTTACTTCCGCCTTACCATGTTCAGCTGCATTCCACAATGTACCTGTAACGCCCCAATCAGTCATGATAAAACCATCGAATCCCCATTCTTCTCGGGCGGTTGCTATCAAAAGATCATGAGAGTTAGATGTATGGACTCCATTCAACAGGTTATAGGCGCTCATAATCGTCATTAGTTTAGATTGCTTGATACAAATTTCGAAACCTTTTAAATAAATCTCTCGTAATGCACGCTCGCCTACATGACTATTGTTATGGAATCGATTGAGTAGCTATTGGAATTGCCGTACAGTACTGGTAGTGTTCCGATGCTTCATTTAAACGTCCCTGAAGAATAGTAATCCCTCTTGCCTCACATCCTTGCCTTATCAGTTCTCTTGTTCGATAGGCTATTGGTCCGTTTAATACCTTATACCTATATTTTGTTACCCAAATTACATGATACTTGATATCGAATACCGCATGACTATTCTTTCTATATCCGTCCATACTTTTCACCTCACTCATAAGTATAGACACGAATAGAGAAGGCTAAAAGCTTACACCGTCTAAAGACGGTGGAGTTAAACCACGCATTTGGAAATTAAATACTTATATGCCCGTTAAATAGGCCATTTTTTATTTTTATTTAGGCTGTCCTAAGAGTTGATTCCCGTTCCATCATATAGAAAAAGCCAACTTATAAAATCTCTTTAAACATCTCAATTGTTTGTTCTTTTGTTGGCATAAATGGATTTCCTGGTGCACAAATATCTTGTAAAGCATTTTCTGCTAATTTGTCTAATTCAGGATTTTCCACTCCAAGCTCTTTTAATGATTTAGGGATTCCCACTGTTTCAGAAAGTTCTTTGATTTTCTCAATGACAAAGTTACTGCAATCTTCATCTGATTTTCCATTTACATCAAAGCCTATTTTTTCGGCAATCATACGGAACTTCTTTGGAGTATAAGGTGCATTTTCTCTTTCGACAATCGGTAACAACATAGCGTTACACACACCATGAGGCAAGTCATACATTCCTCCTAGTTGATGTGCCATGGCATGAACATAGCCAAGCCCTGCATTACTAAATGCCATACCAGTTAGGAAAATCGCATAAACCATTTGTTCACGAGCTTCAATATCTTGTCCATCTTTCACAACTCTTGGTAAGTAATTAAAGACAAGCTTTACCCCTTCTAATGCCATGGCATCTGTAACAGGATATGCCCCCGGAGTGACAATTGCTTCGATAGCATGTGTCAACGCATCCATACCTGTTGCCGCTGTTAAATCAGCCGGTTTTCCTACCATTAATTCTGGATCGTTGACTGATACACGTGCAACACTATTCTTATCAACCATAACCATTTTTACACCGCGGTCTTCATCAGTAATAACGTAGTTGATTGTAAGTTCAGCAGATGTTCCTGCTGTTGTATTCACTGCTACTGTAGGAAGACCTGGCTCCTTAGACATATGAACACCTTCATAGTCACGGATATCTCCACCGTTTGTTGCTAAAATGCTGATAGCACTTGCACAATCTTGCGGTGAACCTCCACCGATAGAAACGATCACATCACAGTTTTCTGCTTTTAACACTTCTAACCCTTTGTTCACTTGTGCACATGTTGGATTAGGCGTAACCTCATCAAAAATGATAAATTCAATACTACTTTCAACTAATTGATTTGTTACTTTCTTCACAAGTCCAGACGTACTTAGAAACTTATCACTAACAACAAAAGCTTTCTTAAAGCCTAATTCAGCTACTTGTGCTCCCAGATCATTGATACATCCTCTTCCTAATAAATTTGTTTGTGGTACAAAAAAGAATTTTGTTGATATATTGATTTCTCCTCACTGTTTTTGTTTTTATTGTTAAGCAGATGATAGCAGTACGCTTAGGCGTAATTTCACGCCTAGCGCATTTGCCGCATCTGATAATTTTTCCAAATATTGCTTCTGTTCTTATTCCTCAAATAAGAATTTTTCATCTAATGTTACGTTAAACTCATCTGCTAACTCTCTAAAATCATTAGGTGTAATCGTTTGGCGTCTTCCCCCCATTGCTAACACTTTCACTAAAACCTCAGCTGCTTTTTCTACTGTATGCATCAATCCGAACGTTAAATCGAAATCTTCTCCAGAGCAGAACATCCCGTGATGTGCCCAAATAACTACATCATATTTTTTCATTAACTCACTTGTTGCTACAGCAATATCACGCCCTCCTGGTACCATCCAATCTACTACGCCAACACCTTGAAAGAATACAACTGGGCATTCTGTCATGGTTTCCCATAGCTCACGTGTAAATACTGCATCTTCAAGTGGTAGGACAAAAGTTAATGCAATCATATTGGGTGTATGAGCATGATAAATCACTCGGTGAGCACCATTAGTAGCTAATTTCTTCACTTCATGGTTCATTAAATGGGAAGGAAGTTCACTTGTTGGACGTCCTCCTTCATTTAGTCCCCAAAGAATACGATAGTTTTCACCTGTCTCATCAACTTCAATAATAGCAATGTTTGCCTCAGGGGTTAATTCTACATTACGAAAATATTTTCCGCTTCCTGTTACAAGGAAGTATTCTTTTGCTAAATTAGGAACACTTGTCCCAATTTTAGACCATGAGCTTTCAAAGTTTAAATTACTTTTGATTTGCTCTATCTCTTCATCTTTAATGCGATAAGAGAAGTTTCCACCATTTCGCTCATGCCATCCCATATTATTTCCATCTGTTGCCATGCGAATAAATCCTTGTACAAATTTGCTCTCCAATACGTTCACCTTTAACACTCCTATCTCTATACTCGTTTTGCTAATACATCAGCTTCATATTGTTTTACTTCTTCAAACCACTGCTCTTTGCCTGAGACTCCATTTGTTTCACAGAAATAATCCCATACATCTCCAATAGGATACAATTTTAACTCTTCTTGTAACATTAAAAGTTCTGTTAATTGGCGTTCTTCTTGTAAAGATGCTAGCTTTTCATGTGGCGTTAATAAAGCCTGTAATAATGCTTTTTGCGTGTTGCGCATGCCAATAATCCAAGCCGCTACACGATTCACACTTGCATCAAAGAAATCTAGTCCCAATAATACTTTTTCAGAGCCATGGCGAATAATTTCTTTGGCAATTTCTCTTGTTTCATCATCAAATAACACAATATGGTCACTATCCCAGCGCACTGGACGTGTTACATGTAGGGCCACTTTCGGAGAGAATAATAGCATTGATGAGATTTTATCTGATACCATCTCTGTTGGATGGTAGTGCCCATTGTCTAGTAAACATAATAAATCATTTTTCGCTGCATAGTTCATATAGAATTCATGTGAACCTACAGTATAACTTTCCATTCCAATTCCAAATACTTTTGATTCAACAGCAACCATAACCTTTTCTTTATCGTACTCTGCTGCGATAATTTGATCTAATGAATCCTTTAAACGAGCACGTGGTGCTGTACGATCTGCTGGAATATCTTTGTATCCATCTGGAATCCAAATGTTCATTAAGCAAGGTTTCCCTAACTCTGTTGCAAAATACTCTGCAATTTTTAAGCAACGCTTCCCATGCTCAATCCAAAATGCTCTTATTTCCTCATCTTCACTTGATAACGTCGCAGTCTCCGCTATCGGATGTGAGAAGAATGTCGGATTAAAATCTAGTCCTAACCCACGCTTTTTTGCAAACTCTACCCATTTTGCAAAATGTTTTGGCTCTAATTCATTGCGATCAGCAATTCCGTCTTCAAAAATTGCATAGTTAGCATGTAAGTTCATACGATGATGCCCTGGAATTAAACTAAATGCTTTATCGATATCTTGCATTAATTCTTGTGGTGTACGTGCTTTCCCTGGATAATTTCCTGTTGCTTGAATTCCACCTGATAAATCTACGTCACCTTCAAATCCACTTACATCATCACCTTGCCAGCAATGCATAGAGATAGGAATTTGTTTCAAAGCTTCCAATGCTACATCTGTATCTATGCCTACTCTTTTGTACATCTCTTTTGCTTGTTCATAGCGCTCTCTTGTATTTAACATGTTTGCATCTCCTTATGTTTATATTTTTTTATTTCAAATGATTCGTAAACGCAATGTCTCGCCTCTTGCAAATCTTCAAATACACCTGTACTTAACATTTGGACAATTAAGTTTCCAACTGCTGTGGCTTCCGTTGGTCCTGCATAAACATCTTTTTGTATTCTATCCGCTGTGATTACATTTAAATATTCAGCATTCGCTCCTCCACCAATGATATGGAGGCTTGAATAATCAGTATGGTTTAATTCTTCAAGCTCTTTCATCGTTTTTGCGTAACACTCCGCCAAACTGTTATAGATGACTGCTGCTAGTTCACCAGGTGTTTGCGGGATTGTTTGTTTCGATTCCTCACAATATGTTTGAATAGCTCCAATCATTGACTCCGGTGCTAAAAATTTCTCGTCCTGACAATCAACTATTGTTGAAATCGTTTCTTTTGAAGCCATTTCGCAAAGTTGGGCAAAAGAGTAATCATCCTTCAACTCTCTTTTTAAAGATTGAATCATCCAGAGCCCCATAATATTTTTCAAATAACGGAACCGATAATCATATCCACCTTCATTAGTAAAGTTCACTTTCATACTTTCAAGTGAGCAATCGGCTTTCATACGCTCAACGCCCATTAAAGACCATGTTCCTGAGCTTAAATAAACTGTATCTTCCGAACTAGTTGGAACCGCTACCACAGCAGATGCAGTATCATGTGTTGCTGGTAAAATCACTTCGCAATTAAAACCTACAAGTTGTTGAATGTCTGATGTAAAGTTCCCTACTTTCGTTCCTGGAACTGCCAGGTCTTGGAACATTTCTCGCTTAAAACCGAGTAAATGAATCAGTTCATCATCCCAATCTTTCGTCTGAGCATGAACCAATTGTGTTGTTGTTGCATTTGTATAATCTGCTTTTTTCACACCTGTCAACAAAAAGTGAAAATAATCAGCAATCATCAATAAGTTACTTGCTTGCTCTATATATTGTGGTTGTTTTTCCTTAACAGCCATTAGCTGGTAAATTGTATTAAAAATTTGCTTTTGAATGCCTGTTCGTTCATATAAATCCTCTAATGAGATTTTTTGGTAAACCAATTCGTCCATTCCTTGTGTTCGGCCATCTCGATAAGCAACTGTTTCTCCTATGATTTTGTCATCGGCATCAAGCAAGACAAAATCAACAGCCCACGTATCTATTCCCATATAACTTGGAATTTTTCCAATTTGACTACATCGTTTGAGTCCATTGATAATTTCTTGAAATAAATGCTTTACATTCCAACAAAGTGAACCATTTTGTTCAACTATTCCATTCTCAAAACGATATACTTCTTCTACTTTTAGTTTCCCTTGTTCCATGTAACCTAGAATATGGCGACCACTTGAAGCACCTATATCAACTGCTAAATAATATTTCGTCATGATTCACACCCTTTCTACATGTTTCATTGTAGCAAGAAAAGGGATACATAAATAAGGACGTTATTTATTGTAAATAACGTCCTTATTTGTCTTATTTATTTTCCTTCTTGCGGTAGCTTTTCGGTGATACACCATAATTTTCTTTAAATTTACGATAAAAGAAGCTTGTGTTTTCATATCCTATTAATTCAATAATTTCCGCTACAGAAAGTTGCGTCTGC
>DAIDKD010000094.1 GCA_027451065.1 Bacillaceae bacterium
ATAAAAATGCCGCTTGTGTTCATCAAAAAGATAACCAATGGATGAAAAAACGATACAGAAATAACTCCTCCTCCAGATGCGATGAGGGCTAGTAATATTGGCATTAACGCTAATATAAAATCTATCATTGTGGCAATCGCCTCTCTCGTATATTCTGTCGCAATTTGAAAGCTATTTAGGGCGAAAACAACCAACACCATATAAATAATGGCATCAGCCACTTTACTAACACTACTTTTTTCAAAAGCTGACTGAAGCGATTGTAAAACCGCACTGAAGATTGCCAGCAACACCAGTGTTCCTAGTAATTTTCCATTGGCAATCAATTCATAAAACAAAAATTTCACAAAACCTAATAACCATTCTTTCAGAGAGAAGTGCTTTTCTCCTGTAAGAAAATCCATCAAATTTCCTTTCTGACTTTCCGGCAAATACCCTCCATATTTTGTATGAATTTCTTCCCAAAAGGTTGTGATTCTTTCCAATCCCAAGCTTTCAAGCTGCTCATTGACCATTTGCTCTTCTGTAGGAGTTTCTTCAGTCTGAGATGTTTCAGCTTGTACTATTTTTGGAGAAAAAAAGAGAATAAAAAGAAAGAAGATAATACTCCCTTTTCTAACAGCAGTCATATTCATTCCCCTTCCTAACTGCTACGTTCCCGGCAGAAATCCTAAAATCGTTTCAATAACGACAGTTAAAATTGGAATTGCCATTGCCATAATAAGAATTTTTCCCCCTAGTTCAATTTTGGAGGCAAGTGAACCTTGCCCCGCATCTTTCGTAATTTGAGCAGCAAATTCTGCGATATAGGCAATCCCAATAATTTTTAGTAAGGTCTCAATATAAATCATATTCACATTGGCGCTTCTCGCTATTTTTAAAATCATTTGAATAATTTGGTTAATTTGATCCAGAAGTAGCAAAAATATGACAGATCCTACAAACACGACCAAAAGCATTGTATAAGTAGATTTATGTTGATTTAAAATCAACGCCAAAAAAGTACCCACCAACCCAAGACCAACAATCTGAAGAATCTCCATGCGACACCCACCATTCAAAAAATAAACATCTACACTCAAAAATAATGATAATAAATAGGTTTTGCGTTTTTCCGTTCTGTGGAATAGTTAGTGGATGGTTTGTATCCACTAACTATTCCACAGAAACACTGATTTTATCTTGTCAAATAAGTCATTGATAATAATCGCAACTCTAAATAAAATAACTGCAAATCCTCCAAAAATAACCCAGTTAGCAAAATCTTTTCTTCCCATTTGCTCTAAGATGGTATAGATAAATGCAATGACAATCCCAATTCCGGCAATTTGAAAAATGATTTCTATATCTACAGCCATCACGCCCGCTCCTTTGCCTAGGCATTCCTTATTGCCCAGTGGCTAGCTTGTTTGATCTAGACAAAATATTTTTTCAAAATTTTTAGTAGGAAAGGACAACTACAAAAGCATCGATTTTACAGCACTCATTATGGTTGTCCTTTCCTGCAATCTGTGTGAAGGGGGTACGGTTTTTGCTCCCTTCACACAGATTGCTGCTAAAGCAACAGCATCGCAATCAATACCCCAGAAAGAAACCCTAAATTCTTTGTCATTTTTTCGTATTTATGCTGATTCTCTCTCGCTTCTTCTTCTTCTTTTTCTAAATGACTGATTGCTAAAATAATATGTTTTTGCTGAGATTCACGGTCATGTTGTCCTAATGTTTCTCCAAATTGAAGTAGCACTTCGTATTCCGTTTTCATGAAGGAAGTCTCTTTCCAAATTTCATCCAAGCTCTCTTTCCATGCCTCACGAACTAATTTATTTCCTTCTTGAAGTCCCTTGCTGAAAGATTGAAAAAATATATTCAGGGGATGAGAAACTTGCTTGGATAAGCGTGCTGTCGCTTCATGAAGGGGCTGGTGTCCATACATGATTTCCGCATTTAGAGATTGCAAAGCAAATCTAAACTGGCGAAGATATCTTGGCCTATTGCTGTATTTTTTCGCTATTTCAAAACCAAGCCATGTAGTTGTAAGAATAATAAGTACTGCCCCTATCAACTTAATCATCTAACCACAACATTTTCTCTCATATCCTTTCCATCTCTGTTTAATATTCGAGAAATTGTCCCTGGTCCTTTTTCACGTGACAAAATGATGAATCTTTCGAAAATCTGATTCATGAAAAGCTCCCTCATTGTCGGACGGTTTTGTATGTCTTGTAAACTGTATCCATGAGCTGTCACCATTACTTGTACCCCTCCATGAGTAGCTTCGATAATCGCTTCGCTATCTTCCTTTCTTCCAATTTCATCGGCAATGAGCACGTTGGGACTCATTGAACGTATCATCATCATCATTCCATCCGCTTTCGGACAAGCATCTAACACATCTATTCTAGGGCCGAATGTGAATTGAGGTACCCCTTTTACACAACCAGCTATTTCAGAACGCTCATCGACAATCCCTACTTTACAGGCCATCATATTTTTCTCCTTGATTCCTCCGCTTGCTATTCTTGCGATATCACGTAGAATCGTTGTTTTTCCTGTTTGAGGGGCTCCGATAATCATCGTATTTTTCCATTCCTGATTGTAAAGATAAGGGATTAAGAAGTGGGCACTATCAATCTTTTCTCTAGCAATTCGTACATTAAACGACGTGACATCACGAATGATTTTCACTACACCGTTCTCAGTAATTACTTTTCCTGCTAATCCGACCCTATGCCCGCCTTTTATTGTGATGAATCCTCGTTTCAACTCCTCTTCCATCATGTAAATGGAAAATTGGCTAAGCTTATTTAAAATGTAAGTAGCATCTCCCTCTGAGCACTGATAAGAGAGAAACATTGGCTTCCCTTTTATGGTTAGTTCTAATGGACGATACACACGTATACGAATTTCTTCTAAGTCCTTCAACATACTGCTTGTGCGAACAAGATCACTTATTTGTTTAGGTAATACTTCTAAAACCTCTTCCATAGCACTTCCTCCAAATTTGATAAAAACACGAAAGAAATTTGCTTTTACTTGAAGACACCATATAAAATACAACTTACTCCAATTGCTACAAAAATAAGTTTAGATAATGGTAACTCCTGCGCTACACCTGCAATTCCAATAGCCATGGTTGAAATAAGAATCACAGGTCCAACCATTGCCAGCATTCCATTTAAGGCCAGTGACTTCTTTGGGTCATTGAAATAGAACATAAGAATGGCAATTGTTAACTCCAAACTTCCACCAATGAGTCTTAAAATCCCCATGGAGAGAACACTCCATTCAAACATGCTTAATAAATGTTTCATCTCATTCCACCTACATATTTTGTACTTTGTACAACCTATGCACTGTTTGTCCGTTTCAGAATCACGAAAACGAAAGAGGCTGGATTAATAAGGCAAAAAACGCCCTATTAATCCAGCCTCAGCAAAAACTGACAATATGAAAATACAGTAATATCAATGGTTTTAATGATTGTCAGTTTTGCATTTTTTGTAAATTTTTATTAATGGGTCATCCTGATTTCGGGACTAATAAAAATCTGTATTGATATTTGGTTGTTTTAACTTACTACGGCTTTTGCTAAACAATTGGAGCAAACTGTACTGTAAGCATCATCCAAATATTCCGTTAATCTTGATTATCATTCCAATTTTTCCTGAGCTTTTCTAATGCTATCTCAGCATTTCTCCTCCCCTGTGAAAATCGCTCAATGAACTCGTCAAAAGCGATTACAATCAATATGCTGTAATCAGTTGTAAGCAAAAAGTTATTGAGATTCTCGCCTACTGTGATATTGCCCAAATTGATTATCTGCGAAGCTATCAAAAGGGCAGCATAAAACAGATACAGCATTGCCTTAAAGGAAATATAGTTGTCAATATACCAGTGAAGAACACGATAATTTTGCTCTGCATTTTTTTCTTTCTTTATCTCTGCAACAGTCTTTTGGGATGAAAAATATTTGAGAATAAATACATCTCCTGCCAGACCTAAAGCAACCATCACAAGATTGCCGATATACGCGTACAGGAGAGAGTGTCTAGCTAACCATGTAACCAAAAAATATAGAATAAACCCGTATATAGCATTTGTCAAAATCACGTATGCTATATACCTGCCTATTCGTTTCATTTTATTTGACATCGAATTTTCTCCTGTTTGTATTTTATTGTATTACTTGTGAAAAGGTGGCGCAGTCATACGGTGACTTTCGAGTTCAGACGGTTCGCTGTCATCTGCGTCAACCCAATGGCGGAAAGCGAATGTTTCACACGTCGCGAGGTGTGAAACATCCGTTTCGTTCGTCTTTGCGAGCAAAAACAAGTTTATTGTATGTTCTTAAAGCGCCTATAGTCTTGCTTTTCCAAAACCAAAACCTAGGACTTTGACTTCTTTAGAATAATCAAATGTTTCGTCTTTACAATGCTTGGCAGCCTTCCGCACCAGTTTGTCCACAAGCTCCTCAACCACAACCTTATTGCACTTCGGGCAAACCATAGCCGGAACATTGACCGCTTTAACCATTCTTTCCTTGACGGAAACTTCCATTTCTGTTGTTGAGTCATTCATTTCCACTTTACAAACGTCGCAGACCATAAAACGCATCTCCAAAATTATTTTCGTTTTTTCTAACCACAACATATAGTCGTTCTCTTAGCCTTTCAGGGTTCTCTTTGTCTTCACTCATTTTAGCCCCCCTATTTTTCGTAATTATTTTGATTAGCAAAACTTGAGTTTCTTTTATTTTATCGTAAAAAGAGATTATATAAAAATATTTTAATGCACAGTACGTCCATACTCCACAAAAACCATTAAAAAGAAGGCAGTCAGAAAAGGAATGGTTTTCTCCTTTTCTAACTGCCTTCTCTTTAACCCTCTCACTTAAGCGCGAGATACGTATTTTCCTTCGCCTGTATTAATAATCAACTGATCACCTTCATTAATGAAAATTGGCACTTGAACAATTAGTCCTGTTTCCATTGTTGCAGGTTTTGTTACGTTAGAAGCTGTATCACCTTTGATTCCAGGCTCTGTTTCTGTTACTGTCAGTACAACAGTAGTTGGAAGCTGAACGCCGATAATTTCATCTTCAAAAGTCACGATAGATACTTCCATGTTTTCTTTTAAGAATTTTAATTCATATTCGATACGAGCCTCTGGAATTTCAATTTGCTCATATGTTTCATTGTTCATGAACACATAGTCTGTTCCTGTTGCATATAAGTATTGCATTTTGCTAGTAGTAATATGAGCTTTCGCCACCTTCTCACCAGCACGGAATGTTTTGTCTTGAATAGCACCTGTACGTAAGTTACGAAGTTTCGAACGTACAAAAGCCGCTCCTTTTCCTGGTTTTACGTGTTGGAATTCAAGGACTTGCCAAATTCCTCCATCTACTTCAATTGTTACACCTGTTTTAAAATCGTTTACTGAGATCATATACATACTCCTTTTAAAATTATAGTCACATACTGATGCTAGTTGAGTAAAAATTGCTCTCTTATCACAGTATGATTAAATCTTTCGTTGAGTGGGTCAGTGATTCATTCCCAGTGTCAGTGATGATTGTATCGTCTTCAATCCGAACGCCACCTACCCCCGGAAGATAAATACCTGGCTCTACTGTTACAGCCATATTCGGTTCCAACACTATTTCTGACTTGCTTGATAAGAATGGCCCTTCATGAACTTCCACACCGATACCATGCCCTGTAGAATGACCAAAGTATTCTCCGTATCCTTTTCCGGTGATGATATCTCTAGTTAAGGCATCAGCCTCTTTTCCAGTTAATCCTGGCTTGATGTGATCCATGCCATGTTGTTGGGCTTCACGAACAATCTCGTAAATATTTTTTAATTCTGCACTTGGCTCACCAACAGCAACAGTTCGTGTAATATCAGAAATATAGCCGTTATACAATGCACCGAAGTCCATTGTAACAAAATCACCTTTCTCAATTACTTTATCTGTGGCAACACCATGAGGCAATGCTGAACGAGCTCCTGATGCAACAATAATATCAAAAGATGATGAGGTTGCACCTTGTTTTCTCATGAAAAATTCAAGTTCATTGGAAACTTCAATTTCTGTCAGACCTGGACGGAGAAAGTTTAAAATATGCTCAAATGTTGCATCGGCTATCTGTGCAGCCTCCTTTAATATCTTAATCTCTGCCGGGCTCTTAATCAAGCGTAATTTTTCAACAACATCTGATACAGGAACCAAATCTACTTGAATTTCTTTTTGATAGCCTGCATATTGGCTGAAAGTTACATGGTTTTGTTCAAAGCCAAGCTTGGTGATACCTAACTTTTTCACCTGAGCCGCAATTTCTGAAGTAATCAAACTAGTATGCTTAATGATTTCAAATGCAGGAGCCTGTTTCATCGCCTGCTCTATGTATCGAAAATCCGTAATAAAAACAGCCTTCTCCTTTGAAATCAACGCAACCCCACTGGACCCAGTAAATCCAGTCATATAGAATCGATTATAAGAACTCGTAACCAGTAAGCCATCAATCCCCTTATCATCAAACAAACTTCTAACCTTTGCCAGTTTATCCATATGTCCTCTACCTCCTTTGTCTCTGCACTTTTTTTCAGGTTGTGGGGAAGATGGGCTAAAGCCCACCTTCCCCACAACCTGAAAAAAAGAATGCTCTAGTAGCATTCTATCATAATGTCTTATTTATTTGAATAGTTTGCATACGATACAGAGTATGCAATAAATGTTCCATACAAAATATGCAAACAAATACTTGTAGTAATGGTAGCCCGTTGGACTTCCGTTATATCCATTAATTTCGTACTAAAAAATGGTAGCAAAACATATGTTAACAGCCAAATCCCCACTCCCAAAGCTATTCCGGGAAGCACTCCTAAAAATTCTCTAAAAAGCATATAATAAATACATGCAACTCCAATAGAAAGGACGGAAAGAATCAAAATTCCTACACATTGACCAAGGACTTTCTCTTTCCATTCCCCGAAGGGACATAGTAACAATAAGAAATTTGGTCCTACTTCTGTAAAATGAAATATGTACACTACATAATAAACAAAACTCCAAATCATACCTCCAATAAAACCGATAAGAATAATTTTTAACATGATTGAATCAGATTCCTTTTTTACCCATTGCTTCATCATTACCACCTCTATCAATATTATAGGCTGTTGTGAAAAATCTTATCCAAAAAGACTTGCTACTTGCGAAAGGCCTTTTTTCTTTATACAATAAAGAGAGAATAATATTTGCCTTGTAAAACTTTTCTAGGGGGGGTTCAAATTTGAACAAACAACTTTTCAATCCAGTTATACTTATTATCGTTGTTTTAGCTTTTATTGGGATTGCTGTTAATTTTAACGATGTACTGTACAATCTACTAATTGTTGCTGGTGGGATTGTAGTTATTTATTTTTTATACAAATTCTTTACACGTTCAAATACATCCTCAAATGAGCAGAACGCTTATAGTAAAGCTGTCAAACAATCGAAAGGGAAATATGCATCACAAAAAAAGAAACCAGTAAAAAAATCTCCAGTAGACTTGATGAAACGTAAATCAGCTAGTGGAAATAATAGTGCCAGCAAAAAGAAAAAGAAGCAGACCCACTTAACAGTTATTGATGGAAAAAAGAACAAAAAGAAAGACAGTGCTTCCTATTAAAATTGGGGAATTTGGGGAATAAAGAAGAGAGGCGATGCTAGAAATCAACCTTTATTAAAGATTGATTTCTAGCATCGCCTCTTTTTATTGCATTATTTTTTTTGTAGCATACGGAGTTCTTGGATTCTTGTATTGTCAGCCTCAAAGTACTGAATAACTTCTCTGATTCTCTCTAGCGCACTCCTGGTTAGATGATGCTCGATACCTTCTACGTTGTAAAGTATGTCTTCCTTGTCCACACCTATTAGCTCCAAAAATTGTTCTAATAGCGCATGCCTGTCTAACAGACGCTTTCCTACCATCTTCCCTTTTTCCGTCAAAATAAGTCCACGATATTTCTCGTATACTAAGTATTCATCTTTATCTAATTTTTGAACCATTTTCGTTACAGATGACGGATGAACCGATAATGATTCTGCTATATCTGACACTCTGGCGTACCCTTTCGTTTCAATTAACGAATAAATTTGTTCAATATAATCTTCCATACTTGGTGTAGGCATAAAACTCCCCCAACTATTTTTACTTTATATGAAAATCATACAACATGGATGTAGGTTGTGACAAGGATAACAAATAAATAAAGAAAGAAACAGCCTCGTAACCTATTGCCAAACTCCCTTTCTCGTTATAAAATAATTGATAGTCTGAAGAAAAAAAGGAGTAGATTGAATGTCTTCGTTTATACCTGTTCTGGTTGTTATACTCGCTATAGCAGCTTATTCAATTGGCATGTTTTTTTATCAACGAAAACTTGTAAAACCCTTAGTAGAAGAAGAGTTCAAAGCGGGATACCGCAAAGCACAGTTGATTGATATCCGTGAACCTGATATTTATAAAGGTGGCCATATTTTAGGTGCAAGAAATATACCTTTATCTCAACTACGTAATCGTATTGGTGAAATACGTAATGATCAGCCTGTTTATCTATATGATCAAAACGGATCACAAAGCGGTCGTGCCGGAATGCTTTTGAAAAAACAAGGTATCACAAATCTGTATCAATTAAAAGGTGGATTTAAAGACTGGACCGGGAAGATCAAGAAGAAAGACTAAAGATGAGGATAACCCAATAAGCTAAAAAGCAGCCTATTGGGTTATCCTCACAAAAATTGGCAGTCCCGTAAATCCAATAATACCGTGGATTTTGAGGATTGCCAATTTTTGCTTTTTTGGCGGCATTCAACTTGTGGGTCAGCCTCTGTTCTCAGTTCTTTAAGGTCCCCAGATTGCTTTAATCAGAGAGGTTGTTTCTCCGCCTGGGTATAGGACAAAAAGCAGAACATACACAAGCACCCCAGTAATTGCTGTGAAAAACCAAATTACACTTGTTACCGGCCCTATTTTACGATGGAGATTTAAGTTATTTTTGAATCCGGAAATTAGCGATGTTAATCCGAATACAGCACCGCTGGTAGCTAATACAATATGAAAAACTAGAAAGATATTATAGTATTTTCTCAAATTGTTTGGTCCACCGAAAGATATATTCCCTATAAATATTGTTCGTGTCGCATAAATAAGAAAAAAGACAAGTGCAAACACTCCCCCTAAAAACATTGTTTTCTTATGCTGTTCAATTTTTCTCTGAGCGATGAAATACCACCCTCTTGCAATAAGTAGTGCACTTATTACGATACACAATGTGCTAATTGTTGGAAGTAGTTGTATTTTCATTTCGTCTCCCTCTTGTCTAGATAGTATATGGATTTTTTATTTCTATTTCCTTCACTTTCTCCTCTCGAATCCAGTGATAAAACACATAGCCGATGAATGCTCCGTAAACAATCTCTTGCATAATTTTCATCATCACCCCACCAAGTTGTTGATCCTCTAATGGCGTTATTCCAGTGAAAAAATAAGGCTCATATAATCCTAAACTTTGAAGCAAATCAGCAGGAACGCATAATTCCATTGCTGTCGCCCAAGCTTGCGGATTTGTATAGGTTGTGTACAATGCATGATGGGAAAAAATAATCAGTGCACAAGCAGGTGTTAATAATACCCCATTTGCAAAAAGGTAACCCATCTTCCTCATTGAACTTAATATTTTTGCCTCAGGTAGCGGATTTAATAACGGCCACCACATCATAAGAGATGTGAAAAACAACACACAATGAGCGACAACATGTAAGAGTTCATTGGTTTTTATCGTATCAAATACAATTGGTAAATGATACAAAGAAAAAAGGATATTAAACATAAAAAGTGCCAACAGTGGATGAGTAAAAATACGCCAAGGCTTCCTCATAAATTTATGAAAAATAAAAAGTCTCAATAACCATTTCGGCATCCCTAATAGCAGTAATGGAACTGCCACAAGATACACACCTGCCATCTGTGTCATATGAACACTAAAAAGCAAATGCCCCAATAAATCTATAGGACTACCTAAAAATAAGTATACCAAACTTGCTCCTAATATAAAATATATCCGCTTTCTCAAAGGAACCTTTTCACTTGAAGCGATTCGCTTTCTAAAAACAGTTATGATAAAAAAATAACTACTGACGACAGTTATCATAACTCCCAAAAACACCGGACTCCACAACGCCTGAAATCCAAACATAGAAATGTCTATCCCTAACATAGGCATCCTCCATTTTTGAAATACATATATTGATTTTACGTCCTTGTATAGAGAGAGAAGGGGGAGTCCCATTCTCTCTCTATACAATCGTTAGAAAAGTGAGAATGGTTATGAAGCCCACTGCAATCCCGGAATACAGAAAAAAACGAACCATTTCATGCCCTCTATGCTTCATGTGCATAAAATAGTACAGCTGAAATATTACTTGCACACAACCTAATAGTAGAATAAAAGGAACAAGAAACATAGAACTTACCTTTTCTTGCAGTGCAACAGCCGAAAAAGCAAGACAAGTGAGAAAAATCATGATTGAAAAGGTAATCAATTGATGTTGCACTTCTTCCTTGCTTCTTTTCTGCCGATAATGTACATCTACTTTTGAATATTTCATTTGCATTTGTTTATCCCACCATTCCCATTAAATATACTACAGTGAAAATAAACACCCACACAACATCAATAAAATGCCAATACAGACTAGCGATATAAAATTTCGGTACATTATAAAGTGATAAGCCTCGTTTTGCATTTCTGAGCATTAAGGTTATTATC
>DAIDKD010000095.1 GCA_027451065.1 Bacillaceae bacterium
TAAATATACGATTATTTCTAATGCCGGAAGTGGCAATGTGAACCGCATTATGGAAATTGCTCAGCATCATGGTGGCGTCACTTCCTTCACGGAAGAAGCTCCAAATCTGGAAGATGTCTTCTTAACTCTCACTGGGAAAAAACTTCGTGACGGGGGGAACTAAGATGAAAAATTTTATTTGGATTTTTACTCATTATTTCAAGCGTTCGATTTGGGACAAAACGAATCTGCTTACTCTTATCCTTCCCTTAGCTTTTATTGTTCTCAATGGTGTAATCAATGAGTCAACTAACCAAATGATAGACGGTTACGATATCCTCATCTCCCACTTATCACCCAGCTTTATGTTGGCATTTCAATTTTTTGGAACAGGTTTGGTGGTCTATTGGTTGCATCACGATTTCAAAGGTCCAGTTCATTGGCGCATTCAAGCAGCTCCCATTGATCAACGAGTATTTTTTCTTGCGATAGCAGTAGGAAGCTGGATTTTTAACATCGTTCAGGGATTGCTCATTATTGGAATCACTGCTATTTTCTTTCATGCTCATTGGGGAAACCTGGGAATTGCACTCTCGGTGTTGATACTAATCTCATTCATGTGCCAGCTTATCGGAATTTTGATTTTCTACCTGACAAAGAATTATCAAGGAGCAAATACATTAATGTATGTGATTGGCTTTGGGATGATGTTACTTAGTGGCCTATTGATTGGACGACTAGGTGATGGAGAAACAATAAGCTTTATCCATGATCACACACCTCTTTCTTTAGGTGCACAAGCTATTGTAGACTCAGGTATATTCGGTGAAGGGATGGAAAAATCCCTTTCAAATATAGGAATTCTATCTGTCATGACAGTTATAATAGCAATCATTACTTGGATTTTAGGAAGGAAACTACGCTATGAAAATTAAATGGATTGTAATTATTACCTTTATTGTACTTGGAAATTTATTTGGAAGGAGGAAACCCCAATGACAATCTTTACATTTGCTTTAATCAGGGGGTTTCGTAATCCACTCTCATTAATCTGTAATGCCATCATCCCTCTCGGACTAATTTTCGTTCGAAACTTGTGGGTAGGTGATGCCCCTACAGGCTTCGGAATGGTGGCTCTAGCCATGATGACAGGTGCTTATCTTATGGCTCAGGGAATCTTGAAGGACAAGGAAGACGGAGCCATCATCCGCATCCTATCCGCACCAGTCAGTATGCTAAACTACTTTATGCAGAACCTCTTAGCGTGTATGGTCCCCCCCATGATTCAAGTTGCATTACTAAGTACTGTCGGTTTCTTACGCTATGATTGGAAACTCTACTTCACCCTCGCTGTGGCACTGTGCTATACTATGTTTACCATGGCGACCGTAGCTTTTTCCTTTGCCTGGCACTCCTTCTTCAAAAGCAAGGAGAACAGTAATAATGGCTTTATGGCTGCCATTATGTTCATTGCAGCACTAGGCGGACTTCTCTTTCCTGTTAGCCAATTGCCAGGCTTCTTACAATACGTAGGTGCAATTTTTCCAGCGTATTGGGTTTCGCAAAGTTTCAACATCTTGCTAGAAGGAGGAATTTCATCAGAATTCTGGCTCTTCCAAGCGATTCTATTCCTATTCACAGTTGCCTATCTGCTCTACGGAGGGAAACGAAAAATCGTATGATAAATTACTCACCTGTAACAATTTTCAAATTATTAAGTGTTGCAGGATTTAGCCTCACGTTCGTTATCTGGCTTCAGCATACCGATACCGAAGGCTTTCTTCTGCTTTTATTTTTAGTCGTGATGTACCTCACGAGATGGCGTTTAAGGTGGCCACACGTGAAATATACGATAGTTATCGACTTGTTGGCTGCCCTGATTTTTTTCATTTTTTTTAATGGTTCTATAGGAGAAGCAACCTTGGACCTAGCTATGTTCCAGGCGCTGTTTTGGGGTATCTACCCAGCAGGATTATTTATCCTCTATCTTGCTTTTGTATTAGAGCCGATTTCCTTAGTGTTGACGATTTGCATGACTCTTTGTGGTATGCTTCTGAATTTCTGGAAAAAAGAGTGGATAAGCAAACTGGAACTGAGAGACCAATCTAATAAAAGGTACTATGAATTGGAGAGTCTACAAAATGACCTAACTGCTACCTTGGCACAAGTGGAGCAGATGACTATCATCGCTGAGCGTTCACGAATTTCTCGGGACATTCATGATAACGCTGGCCACGAAATTATTGCAGCCTTCATCTCCTTGCAAACAGCACGTAGCCTCATGGAAAATGCTGACCCAGAAGTGTTAGAACTGTACGACATGGCACTGGAACGCCTGAATCTAGGAGTTGAAAAAATGCGTAACGCTGTTCATAACATGTCAGCCGTCACATTCATGGGAGTGGACAGCATGCGAGAAATTTGCGGACGATTCCCAATCTGTCCTGTGGACTTTCAAGCAGTAGGTGACACCTCAGTCGTTACCACAAATATTTGGAATGTCATGGAAGCCTGCTTGAGCGAGAGTCTTACTAACATCACCCGACATTCACAGGCCACCTACGTTACTGTGGAACTGGACGCCACTCCACATCTGGTTCGTCTCATGATTGAGAACGATGGAGTCACGGGGACGATAAAGCCTCTTGGCAGTGGTCTTCGCAACCTTCGCCACCGTGCTACTATCATCGGAGGCAATCTATCTGTTGATGCCTCAGACAAATTTAGGCTTATCTGTGTCATTCCAATTAAATAAGGGGAATGACTATTCAATTACGTTTAGGAGAGAGAATTGATGAAACTGATTATTGTTGATGATGATATGTTAATCCGAAAAAGCTTGTCCCTGACCCTTGCGCGAGAGTCGGACATCGAAATTGTGGGAGACGCTGCTGATGGTAATGCTGCCATTGCCCTCTGTGAAGCTCACCTACCGGATATCGCCTTAATGGATATCCGTATGCCAGGCATTGACGGCATTGCCGCTACCCGTCTAATCAAGGATCGCTTCCCAGAAATTAAAATCATGATTCTGACTACCTTTGCTGATAAGTCAAATATCCAACAAGCACTTACAGCTGGTGCCGACGGCTACTTAGTCAAAACGGATAAAATCGACGCTATCGCAGGTAAGCTACGCATCCTTATGGAAGGAAGCGGCATTCTGGATTCCAACGTTCTCAAACAACTGACCCGTCCTGAAAACCCGTTACTAGACCAACTAACCCAAAGAGAGCGAGATATTACCCGACTCGTCGCACAAGGCTTAACCAACAAAGAAATCGCTAATCACCTTTTCCTTAGTGAAGGAACTGTCCGCAACAAAATTCTCGTCATCATGGAAAAGCTCAAAGTCAGTAACCGCACCCAATTAGGAGTGGCATATTACGAGAATAATCACTAAGATAGTTTTGGAGGCTATTCAGAAATTCCCATGATTATTGGAATAATGATGTGCTATTTCATTTAAATCTGGCTGATCCTCTATGGTAATGCTCACATTGAATTCGTCCTGTTGAATCTTTAAAATCAAACCAATCACTTGGCTTTGATATTCTTCTTTGTATTCGATTATTTCCATTATGTACACCTCTCACATGAAAGATAAAGCAAGAATGGACAATCCACCAGAACCTCTATTTTAGAAGTTTTCCATGATTGTCCATTCTTATTGAATGATGAGAAACGGTTGGTTCGTAACCATTTCTCATCATTCACCTTATTTACGCCCTTCTTTTTGAATCATTTCCTTAAACACTGCAAAATCTATTGTTTCGGATTTTTGCTCGCCGTATTTGCGGACGTTGACAGCTTCTTCTTTTACTTCATTGTCACCTACAACAAGCATGTAAGGAATTTTCTTTGTTTGTGCTTCACGGATTTTATAGCCTAATTTTTCGTCACGGCTATCCAGTTCTACACGGATACCGCTCGCTTTTAGTTCCTCTTGCACTTTTTTCGCATAGTCAAAATGAACTTCTGGCGATACAGGGATTACTTGAACTTGAACTGGTGCCAACCAAGTCGGGAATGCTCCTTTATGCTCTTCAATCAAGAAAGCAGTAAAGCGTTCCATTGTTGATACAACACCACGGTGAATAACGACTGGACGATGCTGCTTGCCATCTTCACCGATATAACTTAAATCAAACCGCTCTGGCAGTAAGAAGTCAAGTTGTACTGTAGACAAAGTTTCTTCTTTTCCTAAAGCTGTTTTTACTTGAACGTCTAATTTAGGACCGTAGAATGCAGCTTCTCCATCAGCTTCTACATATTCCACATCTAAATCGTCCATTGTCTCTTTTAACATACGTTGTGCTTTTTCCCACATTTCATCATCATCAAAATACTTCTCTGTATCTTCTGGATCACGGTAAGAAAGACGGAAGGAATAATTTTCTAATCCAAAGTCTTGATATACTTCTTGAATTAAATGTACAACACGTGTAAATTCTTCTTTGATTTGATCAGGACGAACGAAAATATGAGCGTCATTTAAAGTCATGCCACGAACACGTTGTAACCCAGATAATGCTCCTGACATTTCATAGCGATGCATCATTCCTAATTCTGCAATACGGATTGGTAATTCACGATAGCTGTGAATAGCATTTTTGTAAACCATCATATGATGCGGGCAGTTCATTGGGCGCAACACAAGTTGTTCATTGTCCATGTCCATTGCCGGAAACATATCATCTTGGTAGTGACCCCAGTGACCAGAAGTTTTATACAATTCGACACTCCCTAATACTGGAGTATAAACATGGTCATAGCCAAGGCTAACCTCTTTATCAACAATGTAACGCTCGATAATACGACGAACTGTTGCTCCTTTTGGTAACCAAAGTGGCAATCCTTGTCCTACTAATTGAGAATTGGCAAAAAGGTCTAACTCTTTTCCTAACTTACGGTGGTCACGCTCTTTCGCCTCTTCTAATAAGCGTAGATGCTCATCTAAATCAGCTTTCTTGAAAAAGGCTGTTCCATAAATACGTTGAAGCATTTTGTTGTTGGAATCACCACGCCAGTAAGCACCCGCAACACTCAATAATTTAAATGCCTTTACTTTTGCTGTGGAAGGAATATGAATACCACGGCAAAGGTCAAAGTATTCACCATCTTGATAAAGTGATACATCTTCTTCCACTGGAATATCTGCAAGTAACTCTAGCTTTAAATCGTCTCCAATTTCTTCGAATCGTTTCTTGGCCTCTTCACGACTTACTTCATGACGGATAAACTCATGGTTTTCATTGATAATTTTTTGCATTTCCTTTTCAATTTTCGGGAAATCTTCTGGTGAAATTGCTTCTTCCATGTCAAAATCATAGTAGAATCCATTTTCAATGACTGGACCAACACCAAACTTCACATTTTTGTATAAACGTTTGATTGCTTGTGCCATAATATGTGCTGAGCTGTGACGCAAGATTTCTAATCCATCTTCTGTTCCTTCTGTCACAATTTCCAGACTACCATCTTCTTGGATTGGTGTGCGTAAATCAACTAACTGCCCATTCAACTTACCTGCAATTGATTTTTTCTTTAGTCCTGGACTAATAGATGCTGCAATCCCTTCTGTAGAAATACCTTTTTCAAATTCCTTTACTGATCCATCTGGAAAAGTAATTTGTACCATTTCAGCCATGTGCTTCAGCTCCTCTTTTCATTTTTTTATAGAGGGTAAAAGACCCTACCTTCACCTGAAAGAAATGGACAGCCAAATAAGTTTTCATCTTTGCTGTACTGTCATGGCTATCCACTCCAACGATTTTTTAGAAAGGAGCGTTTTTTGCCTCTTTCTAAAAAATCGCAATAAAAAACACCCGTCCCTAAAAAAGGGACGAGTGATATTCTCGTGGTTCCACCCTTGTTCCAATTTTCTTCATGCTGATAGAAAATTGCTCAAGAATGAGATAACGGTTCATGCCGTCAGTAATTACTGGTTTGATACGTTCACTACTGAAGTTCAAAGGTGGTAAGTTCATTTCTCGTAATAGGAAGTTCCCAGCCAAGCCTTCCCTCTCTGTAATTCGTAAAAATTAACTCATGTCCTTATCATTACTTATATATATCTTTGACTACCTTATATTATATGCAGTTTTTTCTTTGAATGCAAGAAAATCCTATACATTTCATCTTGTAAAAATCCGATTCGTTCAACTAATTATCGGCTTTCTCGTGTAATTTAAATTCGTGCAGATGTTTCAATGTGACAGATTCTTGAAATATGTTTAATAGGGTTACAACAATTTGATGGTCAATAAAACGAGTGTATAAACAAATCATTTTCGGTGCCAATTGGACCAGCATGTCGATAATCTTTTCCTTTTCTGTGTATGTAGCAATCCATTCCTTTTGTTCGTTATACAAGGTAAATGTTTGCGAATGGTATACATGAATTACTGCTACAGACCCTTGAGATTCATTGATATTTTTACGTAAATTCTCAATGAATCCTTGATACTCCTGTTCTAGTTTGTACTCATCAATAGCATATTCTGTTACTTCTAGAAGATAATCTTCATAAGCTCGTAAACGAAATTGCAAAAAAGCATCTAAAGAAAAAGAACTAGGTATCTGGAAAAAAAAATTTTGCAGAGCTTTAGAAATAATCTTTTTACGATTCAGAAAAAAACTATCTTGCAGCATTGGGTGTCCTTCACGCATAATAACATAGACTATTTTCATTATTTCCTCGCGTTCAGCTCTATCTGTAAAAAAAAATTTCTCTCTCAATAATGTATCTATTATCCTTTTTTCCTTCACCTGAGTGACCATATCCACAAGGACTGGGATGACAACTTTCTGGATAGACATATGTTTGTTTTTTCGACAATCAATTGCTATACAATAATCATCGACAAGCTTTACTGTCATGTATCGAAATGTCACACTTTGAATCAGTAATTTTTCATATACAAATATTGCTTCGTCACGATCTGCAAGTAAAATCGTAAGCACTAGAACCCTCCCCTTTACATCAAGAAAAGCGCAAACTGGACAAATTTGTACTTTCTCACTTCTCAAGAAAGCTTGTTCTAAATATATGAAAAAGGGAGTGAAAACATGCTTGTTCATAGTAATTAACTTCTTCGATTCTTCCCTTTCAATTCAACTGGTGTGGTTACGTATTTTATTCTTTCCATAATTCTTCTCGCCTTCATTTGTTCAGCTTCACCACGTTGGGAATAAGTAAAGTGATGAGTTAATTCTTCAAAATTAAAGTTCGATGTGAAAAATGTCGGTAGGTTTTCCTGCATTCGATATTGCAAAATTGGGCTTAAAATATCATCTCTTACCCAGCTGGACATAGATTCTGCACCAATATCATCTAGCATTAGCACAGGTACTTTTTTTACCGCGTCTAATTTTTCATCTAAAGTATTATTTTGAATAGAACCTTTCAACTCCCTAAAGAATTCCGGTACGTATACAATCATTGATGAAACATGACGTTTCGCTAGCTCATTGGCAATTGCTCCAAGAATATATGTTTTTCCAACACCGAAAGGTCCATATAGATAGAGTCCTTTTTGCATTTTTCCTTCTTCATATCCAGCTACAAACTCTAGTGCTAGATTTATCGCTTCAAGGCGCCCACCATCATCCAATGCGAAGTCCTTCATTGTTGCTTGCAATACATCTTTCGGGATATAGACACTTTGAATAAGATTTTGAAGTTTCCTTCGCTCATCATGCATTTCTTTTTTGATACACTTATTATATTGAATATCAATCATTTTATCTTTTATTACCAAATGAGGTTCGTATCCTTTTAGGATATTTTTACATTCCTCTAAGCTTTGGCATTCATTACAATTGGTACTTTGTCCAATAAATTCATACAATTTCATAAGACTCCGCTCGATCATATCTTGGGAAATATTTTCCTGATGCTCCACCAAAAAAGCTTCTACTTTCGGATTAGATAAAATCTCTTTCCGTATGCCTTCATATCTTTCCCTAAAATTGCTGTCACTTTTAAGTAACCCTTGTAGTGAATCCTTTATACTACGCATGATACACCTCCCTACTGAAACCTCTTTAATTTTTCCTCTATTTCTTTTCTTTTTTGTTCTGCTTCTGCTGTTTCCTGTGGTTGTTGTTCTTCCTCTTTGTTCACCCAGTCTGGTACCATTTCTGTGCGAACCGCTTGCCTGTTAGTTGCTCTTTTCGTGGTGGACTTTCCTTTTGCCCATTCTTGATATTGTCTATTTTCTTCTTTTGCAAGCTCCATGGCTTCTTTTACTGTTTTCACTTTTTTCCGGGCCCAATGGCTAGCAATTTTCTCTACATAACCTTTTGTAAGTTTCATGTCTGTTCTAATCATAACATATTGAATTAATACATTGATTACACCCGCTGGTAACTTCTGATTAAACATAACATCTTCAATGATTTTCAAGTCTCCGCTTGATGGTTCTGCGCCACCAGACATCTCTATTAACAACTGCCTTGGCGATACTAGCTCCAACTGTTGAATAAGCTTCTCCTCTTGGGTAGCAGGTTCTTTGTTTTGCATCGTTTGGTACTGGAGCGGTTGCGTTCTCTCAACTAATGCTGGCAGTTGATTACCATGTTGAAATTGATACCATTCTCGGACTTTTTTTCGTAACATTTCTTCATCAATAGTATTATCAATATCTAATGCACTCATAATCACATTTTTCATTTGAATATGATCCACTCCATAAAGATAAGCTAAACGGATAATCGTTTCCTTTATCTTTTTCGTAATTGCTTTTTTTGGTATTACCGCGTCAGCTAGACCTTCATAAAATAAATCAAAGTTAAATAAATCAGAAGAAAACTGCAATGAATTTTCTTCCTTCCTATCATGAAATACTTGTTCTTCCTGTAATTCAATTTGCTCTACTTTCTTTAGCTCACTTGGCGGGACACTTTCAAAAACATCATGAAAAGAACTTGTTACTTCTTGATATCCAGTTGTATCAAAAGAAGGTGAAAGAAAAGTACTTCTCACTTGGTTGTATTTTGTTTTTCCTAATCGATGATAAAGAAACATCGCCAATATCATATCGTCAAAAAAAGCTTTAGGAGAAAGAGGAGGGGAAATTTCATATACAAAATGTCGTACATTGTCCTTTTCTGAGAGATAGGTTTTCAACAGTCCAATCGCCTCTAATTTTTGCCGATATTGATAAATTTTCTGTAGTGGCATGTCCATCATAATCATTAATGTATGATGAGTTGTATCTTTCCCCCACATTTTTTGCTTCTCTAACTCCCCCCATAGAGACATATATAAACTAAATGCACCACTACCAATCAATGGCTGGTATAAATTGGTTAGTACATTCCTATCAAAATCATGTAAGATACTTGATGAATGGACAATGTAACGGTCAATCGGTACAAGCTCCATCCAATGCTGCTTCATCATATGCATTTCCTTTCTAGTGTGTCTTATCATTCGTCAAAGACTCATATATGCAAGAACCGGGCTATACGAGATAGAAAAACATCCATCCCGTACAGCCCGCCTATCCATTATCTTTCCCCAGTAGTTCTTTCAATTCTTCTATAAATACATTTAAATCTTTAAATTGGCGATACACCGAAGCAAAACGAACATAGGCAACATCATCTATTTTTGCAAGATGTCCCATTACTAATTCACCTATGTACTCACTTTTCACTTCCGAAGTTCCTTGAGCTCTAATATCATTTTCTACCTTCTGCGTCACATCTTCCAATTGAGTCAGTGAAACAGGGCGTTTCTCACAGGCTCTTAATAAGCCTCGTAATATTTTCTCACGGCTGAATTCTTCTCGCGTTCCTTCTTTCTTCACTACAACGATAGGGGATTCTTCAATTCGTTCGAATGTTGTAAAACGATAATGACAACTTTCACATTCCCGTCGTCTTCTTGTAGCCCGTCCATCATCAGCAGGTCGGGAATCTAATACCTTTGTCCCAATACGGGAACACGCTGGACATCTCAAATTATCACCTCAATTTCTTAAGAAAAGCGCAAACGCCTTGAACATTACATGTTATTCGCTACTTCCTGCTTCAATAAAAGGTAACGTTTTATCTAGCTGTTCATACATTTCGATAATTGCCTTTTTTCCAAACCCAAAAGAAACCTTTGACTCTGTAGAGACAGAGAAATCAATTGCTGTTCGGAATGGGCGTACCATTGTAACTGTAACAATCATAAGAGCCCCTTTTGGTTTAGAAATTGCTATACCGATTTCACCACGTTCTTCTTGTACGCTTTTAATTTCATAGCCATTTTTAGTAGAAACCACACTCTCCACAGCCTCTATCGCTTGTTTCACATTTGTTTTATAGTAATGAGTTTCTAACTCCTTCTCACTGTGCCTATCTGAAGTTTGGGCATAGGAACTAAATGTTTGGGAAACTTTTTGAATAAATGACATGTTTACACCTTCTTTCATTAATAATTATGTGTTCTCAAACCCGCCTCTAAGAAAGGGGTCCTTTTGAGACAACTCCGAACTCTCCTCTTTCCATTTTAAAATACTTTTCCCTTTTTTAAAAGTTATTTTTTCAAGTGCTATCTTTTCTCATTTTATTTTCCATTTGTTCAATATTTCCATGAATTGGCTTTTGCTTTCTGCTATGGTACCGCTGTTATTAATACACTCATCAGCTAATCTTACTTTTTCTTCCATAGGCATTTGTGATGCTATCCTTATATTCGCCTCTTTCTTCGATAATTTGTTCCGCTCCATCAATCTTTTTCGCTGAGTTTCCTGATTAACGTACACAACCATTGT
>DAIDKD010000096.1 GCA_027451065.1 Bacillaceae bacterium
TGTAGGACGAATTGAGGGAATAGATAGACCAGCTCTCTCACCGACCCTTCCGACAGTTGACGGAAAAGGTTTCGTCATGCTTGATGTTGGTGCGAACGTTGATGCGAAACCGGAACATTTATTTCAATATGCAGTAATGGGATCTGTTTATGCTGAAAAAGTAAGAGGAATCAAAAATCCTCGCGTAGGTCTTTTGAACGTAGGAACAGAAGATAAAAAAGGGAATGAACTTGCAAAAAATGTTTTCCCGATGCTAAAAGAGTCCCAATTAAACTTTGTTGGGAATGTTGAAGCTCGTGATTTATTGACAGGTGTGGCAGATGTAGTTGTAACAGACGGATTTACAGGTAATATCGCCTTGAAAACAATAGAGGGAACAGCGCTTGCTTTATTTTCAATCATAAAAACAGAATTAACCAGTACATTGGTAAGTAAAGTAGCCGCTGGAATTTTGAAACCTCAATTTAGAAGTGTGAAAGGCAAAATGGATTATTCTGAGCAAGGTGGAGCAGCTTTATTTGGCTTGAAATCTCCAGTTATTAAAGCACATGGTTCATCAACAGCAATTACAATTTACCATACAATCCGTCAGGCAAGAGATATGGTAAACGGAAAAGTAACAGAAGTAATTCGTGAAAACATGGAGAAAGAGGTAGGACTTTAAGAGATTATTTAAAAAGTCAATCCGGCCTCATGGTTTAGAAAGAGTCAACACTGAAAAAAGTTTCACTTTATCATTGTTGACTCTTTCAGTAGGCTGTTGCAAATCTTTGAATATCGGAAGGGAGGAACTGGTTTTAGTGTTAAAAGATCAAGAAAATGTCAATTTGTCTAGCTCCATCGCATAGATCCTCGTATCAAATAACCTGCCCAATACAAAGTCAAAAAGCGACTTTGATTGAAAAGAACATTTGCCAGTCGGGTCTGAACAAGGTGCTTGCACTTTTCTTAATTTTTTAACCAAAACTTAAAACCAGGTAATAAAGATGGGAAAAGTTGCATTTGTTTTTCCAGGGCAAGGTTCTCAAGTTGTAGGAATGGGAAAACAGCTCGCGGAGAGTAACCAAAAGGCTAAGGAAATATTTGAGTTAGCTGATGAAATTTTAGGTATCAAACTTAGTCAATTCATGTTCCAAGGGCCTCAAGAAGAACTAACGAAAACATATTATGCACAACCGGCACTTGTCACAGTCAGTACCGCAATTTTAGCAAGGTTACAAGAAGAAGGTATAACGGCTGACTATGTGGCTGGACACAGTTTAGGGGAATACAGTGCGCTGGTGGCGGCGAATGTTCTTACATTTGAAGAAGCTGTTTACGCTGTACATAAACGGGGAGAGTATATGGAAGAAGCAGTCCCGGACAATGAGGGGACAATGGCGGCAATTCTTGGGTTGAGTGGGGACATCCTACAAGGCATCACAGATGCTATCACCTCTGAAGGATACCTAGTATCTGTTGCTAATATAAATAGCCCGAAACAAACAGTTATTTCTGGAACGAAAGAAGGGGTGGGAATGGCTTGTGACCGTGCCAAAACTGCGGGTGCACGTAGGACTATCCTACTTCAAGTAAGTGGGCCTTTTCATTCACCATTCATGAAATCAGTAGCAAATAATTTTGAACAGATTCTTGATAATATGGACTTTCAAAATAGTAGAATACCGATTTTCATGAATGTGGATGCCGAAAGTATCACGGAGAAAACAAGAATCAAAGATAATCTTTTAAAGCAATTGTATTCTCCAGTTTTATGGTCTCAAACTGTTGAGAAAATGATAGATTTAGGAGTAGATACTTTTGTAGAAATTGGTCCAGGAAATGTGTTATCAGGCTTGGTCAAACAAATTTCCAGAAATGTTCAAACATTTTCAATTTCTGATGAAGAAACAATTCAGCGCATGCTAAGTGAGTTAGGGGGTAAAGAATGTTAATTGGGAAAGTTGCGATAGTAACCGGTGCTTCACGAGGTATTGGACGTGAAATTGCACTATGTCTAGCCGAACAAGGCGCTAATATTGTTGTCAATTATGCTGGTAGTGAAGAGAAAGCCAGTAAGGTCGTTGAACAAATAAAAAGCATAGGGCAAGATGCCGTTGCAGTACGAGCTGATATTTCCAACAATGATGATGTAATAGCGATGATAAAAACAACGATAGATACATTTGGTAAAATTGACATTTTGGTAAACAATGCTGGAATTACAAAAGACAATCTTTTGATGCGAATGAAAGAAGATGATTGGGATCAAGTTGTCAATACTAATTTAAAAGGTGTGTTTTTATGTACAAAAGCAGTGTCTCGTTATATGACACGTCAAAAACACGGGAAAATTATCAACATTTCATCTATTGTCGGTGTCATTGGAAATGCCGGACAAGCAAATTATGTTGCGGCCAAAGCTGGTGTGATCGGTTTAACAAAAACAACAGCTAGGGAATTTGCTAGTAGAAATATTTGTGTCAATACAGTTGCTCCAGGATTTATTACCACTGATATGACAGAGGCACTAAGCGAAGAATTAAAACAGGAAATGTTGAAATCTATTCCTCTGGCAAGGTTCGGTGAGGCAAATGAAGTAGCGAAAGTTGTATCATTTTTAGCTTCAGAAGATAGTAATTATATTACTGGTCAAACCATTCATGTTGACGGTGGAATGGTAATGAATTAAAACCTGAAGAGAGCATAATATTTACGCTAGTTTTTTGTGAAAATATATCTTATAATAACTTGAGGGGAGGTGACGTCCATGAAAGAAACAGAAGTTTTAGAACGTATAACCAAAGTTATTGCAAGCCAACTTAGTGTTGATGAAGCTGAAGTGAAGCCAGAATCACGTTTTAAGGATGACTTGGGTGCAGATTCTCTTGATGTAGTTGAATTAGTAATGCAATTAGAAGACGAGTTTGAAATTGAAATTTCAGATGAAGAGGCAGAAAAAATTGCAACGGTTGGTGATGCAGTTAACTACATAGAAAACAATCTATAGATGATATGAATGGGGCAAAAACCGCCCCATTCATAAAACCTGCTGAAAAGCGTGGCTTTGAGATGGAGTAATATCAAAGTTTTGGTAGATTGAATTTTTCGGGCAGATTCGCCAAAATGGCAACCATCATAAATAAAAGATTTGTATGGTTGCCATTTTGGACGAACAGAAGAAGCAGAACCCCCTTATTGATACTTGGAGGGCAAGATGGCAAATTATAAAAGTGCTAGACAAAGAAAGAATAATCAGAAAAATTTACCGTTATTTCGAGAGCTTCAAAAAAAAATTGGGATTCAGTTTGAAAATGAGCAATTGCTTTTCCAAGCGTTCACACATTCTTCTTATGTAAACGAGCATCGTAGAAGGTCTTATGAAGACAATGAGCGTTTGGAATTTTTAGGTGATGCGGTGTTAGAGCTAACGATTTCCCAATTTTTATTCCAGAAATATCCGACAATGAGTGAAGGTGAGCTAACAAAGCTTCGTGCAGCGATTGTATGCGAGCCATCCCTTGTTCAATTTGCAAATAAATTATCATTCGGTAGCCTTGTATTATTAGGAAAAGGCGAGGAAATGACGGGCGGTCGTACGAGGCCGGCATTGCTTGCGGATGTATTCGAAGCCTTTGTTGGTGCATTGTTTTTAGATCGAGGAATGGAGTCTGTCTATCATTTTCTGGAGAACGTGGTTTATCCAAAAATTAATGATGGTGCTTTCTCTCATGTGATGGACTACAAAAGTCAGCTTCAGGAGTTCATTCAGCGCGATGGTACTGGGGTGATTGAGTATAAAGTCATGCATGAAAAAGGACCGGCTCATAACCGTGAATTTATATCGACAGTAGCATTAGATGGAGAGGCTTTAGGTGTTGGAGTAGGTCGTTCCAAAAAGGAAGCAGAACAAAAAGCCGCACAAGAAGCATTAAATAAACTGAAAGGGATGTGAGAACAAGGCAAAAATGATCAGTTCTCACACACCTTGCAAGAATGGACAATCCGACAAAACCCTAATTTTAGTGGTTTCATTAGGTTGTCCATTCTTGCATAATTATGTTTTTAGAAGGAGATAGCAGTAAATGTTTTTAAAACGAATAGATATGATGGGATTTAAATCCTTCGCTGATCGAACATCTATCGATTTTACAAAAGGTGTAACGGCAGTGGTAGGTCCCAACGGTAGTGGAAAAAGCAATATTACTGATGCTATTCGCTGGGTATTAGGTGAGCAGTCAGTAAAATCTCTACGTGGTGCTAAAATGGAGGATATTATTTTTGGTGGCAGTGACTCTAGAAAGCCTCTAAATGTTGCAGAGGTAACAATCACACTGGACAATGAGGATGGTCGGCTACCGATTGAATACAACGAAGTATCTGTAACGAGAAGAGTGTATCGTTCAGGGGACAGTGATTTTTTTATTAACAAACAATCTTGTCGCTTAAAGGATATTGTTGATTTATTTATGGATTCTGGCCTAGGAAAAGAAGCTTTTTCGATTATCGGTCAAGGACGAGTGGAAGAAATTCTAAGTAGCAAACCGGAAGACCGGAGAGGTATTTTTGAAGAGGCGGCAGGGGTATTGAAGTATAAGCTCCGCAAAAAAAAAGCTGAGACGAAACTAAATGAAACCCAGGACAATTTACATCGCGTCGAAGATGTTATTTATGAACTTGAGGGGCAAATAGAGCCTTTAAAAATGCAAGCTTCTATTGCTAAGCAATATTTAGAATTAAAAGAAGAACTTGAGGAAGTAGAATCTGCATTAATCGTTCATGAAATAGAAATTTTGCACGAATCATGGGAAAGCTTAAAGGAACAGCTGAAGGAAAATCAAGAACGTGAAATAGAATTGTCCGCCACTTTGCAATCAACAGAAGCAAAAGTAGTGGATAATCGTGATAAAATCTATGCGCTAGATGAATCAATTCAAGATTTACAAGAAGTATTAATGTTAGCCAGCAACGAAGTGGAAAAATTGGAAGGGCAAAGAGAAGTATTAAAAGAAAGAAAACAAAATGCTGCTGCCTATTCTAAACAACTAAGGGAACGAATTGATTCATTGGAAGAAAGTATACGTGTGAATAAAGGTGAAGTGACAAAAGTGAATGATTCTTTGCAGTCATTGAAGAATCATGTCAAATCATTGCAACAATCCCTGAAAGAAAAAGAATCAGGATTGGCATTTGATGAAAAAGCAATTGAGGAATCGATTGAGCAGGTAAAAGGTGACTATGTTGAAAAATTAAATCAACAGGCTTCCTATCGCAATGAGTTGTCTATGATAAAAGAACAGCTGAATCAACAAGGTGCGAGAAATGAAAGATTAGACAAAGAAAACGGAAAGTATTTATTGGCAAGGAAAGAGTTAGAAGAAAGAAAGCAAGTTCTCATACAGAAGCATGAAAAGTTAAATGAAAGACTAGAAAAGTCTCGTGAAGGTTTTCGTCTCTTTCAACGAAACATTGAAACAAAAAAGGTTGAGTACGATGAAAAACAATCGAAGTTGTACAAAGCCTATCAATTTTTGCAGAAAACCAAGTCTCGTAAAGAAATGTTGGAGTCTATGCAAGAAGACTATACAGGCTTTTACCAAGGGGTAAAGGAAGTACTGAAAGCCAAAGATATATTAGGGGGTGTGGAAGGTGCGATTGCAGAGCTGATTTCCGTGCCGAAAGAATATCATGCTGCCATGGAAACAGCTCTAGGAGCAGCAATGCAGCATGTGGTTGTTTCTGATGAACAAAGTGCGCGTAATGCCATCGGTTATTTAAAGAAAAATCGATTTGGGCGGGCAACATTTTTACCATTATCGGTAATAAAAGAGAAGCATTTACCAGAGGGAACCCGAAGAACTCTTGGATCTCATCATGCATTTGTCGGAATAGCCAAGGATTTGATTTCTGTAGACGAAAAATATAAAACGGTCATCGAGAATCTGTTGGGGACAGTTATCGTAATGAAAGATTTAAAGGGAGCAAATGAACTAGCTGGGATGCTTCAATATCGCTACCGCTTTGTTACGTTAGATGGAGATGTAGTAAACCCAGGTGGTTCCATGACCGGGGGAGCTGTGAAGCAGGCAAGCACTTCCATATTAAGCCGTCAGCAGGAGTTGGAAGAAGTTGTTGGAAAACTTCCTTTGATGGAAAAGCAAACTGCTGATTTAGAGGAATATGTAAAGGAATTAAAAGTAGAAATCACTAACTTAGAAACAGTTTCTATTCGAAAACAAGATGAGGGCCAACAACTTCGTTCTGAAGAGCAACAGATGGCTAATGAAATAAATGGTATAGAAATGGAAGAACGGGTCATCAATGATCGTTTAGCCATATACGATTTAGAAATAGATGGCTTTGCAAAAGAGCAAGGAAGAATAGAAAAACGTAGTCTAGAGCTTGAGGGATTGTTAGAAGAAACAGCAAAAAGCATTATTACCTTTGATGAGGAAGTCCAATCTTTAACAAGGAAAAAAGTGGAAATGCAAACCACAAAAGATGTTCTACAAAAAGAAGTGACAGATTTAAAAGTCGCCATTGCAGAGAAACAACAAATTTTACAAAATGAACAAGAAAAATATAATCGTCTAAAGCAGGAAGGTCAAGATATGCAGCAAGGCTATGCTCAGGCGATGGAAGAATTAGCATTATTACAAAATCAAGTCCAATCCAGTGAAAGTGGAGAATTGACTATTGATGAACGGATAACGCTAAAAATACAAGATAAAGAGAAAACTCTCGCTCTTATTACTAATCGTCGTGAAGAAAGGCTTCATCTTGGTGGAGAAGTAGAAACAATCGAAGCAGAATTACAGGATATCAAAAGGCAGTATAGCTTTTTAACGACAACACTAAAAGAGCAGGAAGTGCAAATAAATCGATTAGATGTAGAGTTAGATAATCGTTTAAACCATCTACAAGAAATCTATTCATTGTCTTTTGAAGCAGCAAAAGAAAAATACCAGCTCCAATTATCAGTAGAAGATGCAAAAATGAAAGTAAAGTTAGCGAAATTGTCCATTGAAGAGTTAGGTGTGGTGAATTTAGGGGCAATTGATGAATTTGAAAGAGTAGAAGAGCGCCATTCCTTTTTGCAAGAACAACGAAACGATTTGCAACATGCGAAGGATACACTTCATCAAGTCATTATCGAAATGGATGAGGAAATGAAAAAACGTTTCTATGAAATGTTTACTAGTATTCGCAGTCACTTTCATAGCGTATTTCAAGAATTATTTGGGGGAGGAAAGGCAGATTTAATCTTAACGGACAAAGATGATTTATTAAATACAGGAATTGAGATTGTTGCCCAACCGCCAGGGAAAAAACTACAAACATTAAGTTTACTATCTGGAGGCGAGCGGGCATTAACAGCTATTGCTTTGCTATTTTCCATATTGAAAGTTCGTCCAGTACCTTTCTGTGTACTAGATGAGGTAGAAGCGGCGCTAGACGAAGCAAATGTTGTCCGTTTTGCACAATATTTACGGCAAATAAGCTTGGAAAGTCAATTCATTATCATTACCCATCGCAAAGGAACGATGGAAGAATGTGATGTTTTATATGGTGTTACGATGCAAGAATCAGGGATATCAAAATTGGTGTCCGTCCGGCTAGAAGAAGTTAGTTAATTACAATAAAAGGAGACAGAAAAGATGAGCTTTTTTAAACGTTTGAAAGAAACAATCTCAAAACAAACAGAAACGGTAACTGATAAATTTGTCACAGGGTTGGAGAAAACAAGGAATTCATTTTCTGAAAAAGTAAATGATCTGGTTGCTCGTTACCGTAAAGTTGATGAAGAGTTTTTTGAAGAGTTGGAGGAAATTTTAATTGGCGCGGATGTAGGTGTCAATACGGTAATGGAATTAATTGACGATTTGAAATTTGAAGTACAGCGTCGAAATATTCAAGATACAAGTCAGTTAAAGGACGTTATTTCTGAAAAGTTGGTAGATATTTACAATGAAGGTTCAACATCATCTGAGACAGCCCTCAATATTCAAGAAGAAGGCTTAACCGTTATTTTGTTTGTTGGGGTGAATGGTGTCGGTAAGACGACAACAATTGGTAAGTTAGCTCATAAATTGAAGCAGGAAGGGAAATCTGTCCTTTTGGCAGCAGGAGATACGTTCCGTGCAGGTGCAATTGACCAACTAGAAGTGTGGGGAGAGCGTGTTGGCGTGGATGTTATCAAGCAAGGTGAAGGGTCAGATCCAGCGGCTGTTATGTATGATGCAGTCCAAGCGGCAAAAGCAAGAAAGGTAGACGTACTTCTTTGTGATACAGCAGGACGATTACAAAATAAAGTAAACTTGATGAAAGAGCTGGAAAAAGTAAAACGTGTCATTGAAAGAGAGGTTCCAGGTGCTCCTCACGAGGTGCTACAGGTAATCGACGCCACAACAGGACAAAATGGTATGCAGCAAGCAAAAGTATTCCAAGAAGCGACAAATGTCACAGGTATCGTACTAACAAAGCTTGATGGAACTGCCAAAGGTGGAATTGTCATTGCCATTCGGAAAGAATTAGATGTTCCAGTTAAGTTTGTTGGATTAGGGGAACAAATGGATGACCTTCAAGAATTTAATGCTTCTCAATTTGTTTATGGACTATTTGGAGATATGTTAGAGGCAGAAGAAGAATAACTATCAACCAAAAGCTCTTGACAGCCAGTGGATACAAGAGTATTCTATGTATATGTGTAAAGGTAATTTACTTAACGAGGAGGGGAAACATGGATCTAGAGAAAACAACAAGAATGAACTATTTGTTTGATTTTTACCAATCACTGTTGACCCCGAAACAGCAAAATTACATGTCGCTATATTACTTAGATGACTATTCTTTAGGAGAGATTGCCGAATCCTTTCAAGTTAGCAGACAAGCAGTGTACGATAATATTAAAAGGACAGAGGCAATGCTTGAACAATATGAAGAGAAGCTTTCGTTATTCAAGAAATTCCAAGAGCGTCGCGAACTTGTTCATACACTAAAATCATTATTGCTGAAAGAAAGTGACGGTAATGAGGTAACACAGGTGTTGGAAAAACTTGAACAGCTAGATTAGCATTTGAAATAGTGACTTTTGGGAATCTGATTTTTACTTAAAATTTATGATATAAGGAGGCGGTATATGTGGCATTTGAAGGGTTAGCCGACCGACTTCAGCAAACTATGCAGAAAATTCGCGGCAAAGGTATTGTGACTGAAGCAGATGTGAAAGAAATGATGCGTGAAGTTCGTCTAGCATTATTAGAAGCCGACGTAAACTTTAAAGTTGTAAAGGATTTTGTCAAACGTGTAAGCGAGCGGGCAGTCGGACAGGAAGTCTTGAAAAGTTTGACTCCAGGACAACAGGTTATCAAAGTTGTTCAAGACGAATTAACGGCATTGATGGGTGGAGAACAGAGTAAAATTGCTGTAAGTAACCGTCCACCAACAGTTGTGATGATGGTGGGTCTACAAGGTGCAGGTAAAACAACAACAACAGGAAAGCTGGCGAGTTTGCTTCGAAAAAAGTATAATCGTAAGCCATTGCTTGTTGCTGCTGATATTTATCGACCAGCAGCTATTAAACAGCTGGAGACACTCGGCAAACAATTAAGTATGCCTGTTTTTTCGTTGGGAGATCAAGTAAGCCCTGTTGAAATAGTAAAGCAGGCAATTGAGAAGGCTAAGGAGGAACACCTTGACTATGTATTAATAGATACAGCAGGTCGTCTTCACATTGATGAAACATTGATGGATGAATTACAACAAGTGAAAGAAATCTCAAAACCAGATGAAATCTTCTTAGTCGTTGATGCGATGACTGGACAAGATGCTGTAAATGTAGCAAAAAGCTTCCATGATCAGCTTGGTTTAACAGGGGTTGTCTTAACTAAACTTGACGGAGATACTCGTGGTGGAGCGGCATTATCTATTAAAGCTGTGACAGATACACCAATCAAGTTTGTCGGTTTAGGGGAAAAATTGGATGCGATAGAGGCTTTTCACCCAGAGCGAATGGCTTCGCGGATTCTCGGCATGGGTGACGTGTTAACGCTAATTGAAAAAGCCCAAACATCTGTAGATGAAGAGAAAGCAAAAGAGCTGGAGAAAAAATTACGTGAAGCATCTTTTACATTAGATGATTTTTTAGAACAATTGGGACAAGTGCGCCAATTAGGGCCTTTGGATGAAATTCTAAATATGATGCCAGGTGCCAACAAGATGAAAGGGTTAAACGACGTGAAGATTGATGAAAAGCAAATCAACCATGTTGAAGCAATCATTCAATCGATGACGAAGGAAGAAAAAGAACATCCTGAAATCTTAAATGCTAGTCGCAAAAAGAGAGTTGCACGAGGAAGCGGAAGACCAATTCAAGAAGTAAACCGTTTGCTCAAACAATTTGAAGATATGAAAAAAATGATGAAACAAATGCAGGGCATGACAAAAGGAAAGAAAAAAGGTGGCTTCAAGTTTCCGTTCTAGAGATTTTTTAGAATGGGGCAGTTTTTGCCCCATTCTAAAAAATCTCCGAAATGGACAACCAAAAGAAGCGGATAAAATCATCGTATGGTGGGGTTGTCCATTTCGGAAAACAATTAATTTTTATCATAATAAACGATGGTGTGTTAAATTTTAGGAAGACATTTATTTAACTTAACATCGCATTGGTTTTGGTAAAATTTTCTTGCTGGGGTTAGGGTTGGTTGGTCAACCAATCCTAACCCCAGCAAGAAAATTTTAAGCTGTT
>DAIDKD010000097.1 GCA_027451065.1 Bacillaceae bacterium
GGTAGGGGGGATGGTCAGGTGATAAATGGACATGCGCATTCACGTAGTCCTTGGACGATGTTTCATGGTCCTAACCTTGGCTATATCGTTGAGCAGTATGAGAAATTCTTAAATGATGAGTTAGTAGATTCAGATTTAAAAGAAAAGTTTCTAGAATGGGGAGCACCTACATTCCCCAAGGAAAAACTTGAATTATCAAATAATCAATTGCCTACAACTATATCTAATATTGAACAGCTCATTCAAATTATAAATTTACTAAATAACATTCGTTCACAGGGACACCTAGTGGCAAAAATAAATCCATTAGATGATGAAGAAAAGGCAGATCCATTTCCTGACATGAAACAGTTTCAGATTACTGAGCAATACTTAAAATCTATTCCAGCAACAGCAGTTTTAACAGATTGTCCCTTAGATGTACAAACAGCTTGGGATGCCATAGAGCGTTTGAAGGAAACGTATACAAAAACTATCACCTTTGAATTTGAACACGTAGAAGAAAGGTCATGGTTGTATAAGCTAGTCGAATCACGTCCAATACATCATATTCTTGGGAAAACAGAAAAACTGAATCTACTGCAAAGTCTAACAGAAGTCGAAAACTTCGAGCAGTTCCTTCATCGTACTTTTGTTGGGCAAAAACGTTTTTCTATTGAAGGATTAGATATGCTTGTGCCGATGCTTAACGAGCTTCTTCGCCTCAGTGAGAGCCATTCCACAAATAACGTGTTAATTGGCATGGCTCATCGTGGGAGATTAAGTGTTCTAGCTCATGTGCTGAAAAAAGCATATCATTATATTTTTGCTGAATTCCAGCATTTATATGTAGACAACGGGAAACAACCAGGCTGGTCAGGAGATGTAAAATATCACTTAGGATGGGAACATGCTTATTCGAAAAATATGGAAGTAACATTAGCGAATAATCCCAGTCACCTTGAATTTGTTGGCCCAGTTATCCAAGGCTTTACAAGAGCTGCTCAAGATAATCGTCATAAAGAAGGCTATCCTACCCAAGATACTTCAAAAGCACTTGCCATTTTAATTCATGGGGATGCGGCATTCCCTGGGCAAGGAATTGTCGCTGAAACGTTAAACCTAGCGAATATTCCTGGGTACAGTACCGGTGGAACAATCCACATTATTGCCAATAATTTAATTGGTTTTACTACGGATAGCGCTGATTCTCGTTCAACGAAATATGCAAGTGATTTAGCAAAAGGGTTTGGAATACCTATCATTCACGTAAACGCAGATGAACCAGAAGCTTGTCTAGCTGCTGTTTCCATTGCATATCAATACAGAACAAAATTCCAGAAAGATGTTCTCATAGATTTAATCGGCTATCGTCGTTTTGGCCATAATGAAATGGATGACCCAGCCGTAACACAACCAAAAGTATATAAAAAAATTGCAAAACACCCTACTGTCCGAAAAATTTATGCGAATTTCCTACGAAAAGAGGAAATAATCACAGAAGCAGAACTAGAGCAATTAAATCAAAACGTACTGAATAAATTAAAGATAGAATATGAAAAAGTTTTTCAACAAAGTAGCCATAAGCAAGAGACCTCTCTCTCAGCAGTAGTAAAAAATGGTCTCCCATCTATAAATACCAAAATTCCTTTCCATATTCTAGAAAAAATCAATAGCGAGCTATTAACATGGCAGAAAGATTTTCACGTATATCCAAAACTAAAACGCATTTTAGAACGTAGAAAAAATTCGTTTGATGATAATGGAAAAATTGAATGGGCATTAGCTGAAGAACTGGCGTTTGCTACAATTCTCCAAGATGGAACACCTATCCGTTTATCTGGGCAAGATTCACAGCGGGGGACATTTGCTCATCGTCACATTGTGCTCCATGATTCAGAAACAAATCAATTGACATCACCGTTGCATGGGATTTCTGATGTTCGAGTTTCTTTTACTGTTCATAACAGCCCCTTATCAGAGGCAGCCGTCGTTGGTTTTGAATACGGGTATAATGTTTTTTCTCCTGAAACACTTGTATTATGGGAGGCACAATATGGTGATTTTTCCAATACAGCACAAACATTTTTCGATCAATTTATTACTGCAGGTCGTGCAAAATGGAGTCAAAAATCAGGGGTAACACTGCTACTGCCCCATGGCTATGAAGGGCAAGGTGCAGAACATTCCAGTGCCAGAGTAGAACGCTTCTTACAACTGTCTGCTGAGAATAACTGGACTGTCGCAAATGTAACAACTGCTGCACAATACTTTCATCTGTTAAGGCGACAAGCTGCTATATTAGGAACTGAGTATGTACGCCCATTGGTTTTAATGACACCGAAAAGCTTATTACGACAAGCTCTTACTAGCTCTCCTGCAATTGAACTAACTGAAGGGGGATTCCAAACTATTTTGGAACAGCCAACACTGGGCGGTAAAGTAGAAGAAGTAAAGCGAATCATTTTCACAACTGGAAAAATAGCTGTAGACTTAGCAGTTGAATTAAACAAAAAAAATTCAAAAGATTTAGATAAGCTACATATTATTCGTGTTGAACAATTATACCCGTTCCCCAAGGAAAAAGTAGAAGCAATTTTTAGCAAATATAAAAAAGCAGAAGAAATTGTATGGGTACAAGAGGAACCGAAAAATATGGGGGCCTGGCAGTATATCGCCCCTCATCTCTCTTCATTTCTTTCCAATGGTCAAACACTGGAATATATAGGTCGACAAGAGCAATCAAGTCCGGCAGTAGGTGACCCACATGTTCATAAATTACAACAAGAACAAATTTTGAAACAAGCACTGACCATCAATAGCTTATTATTTAAAGTATAAATAGGTTGTCTGAAAAGGGAAAAAATATCCCTTTTCAGACAACCTGCTGATAATAATTAGTTGAATCAATCGGGATTTTACCGCTCGTTAAGTATGGAACAAATGGACAAAAATGACTAGGGGATAGGGGGATACGAGGGTGATTGAGATAAAAGTGCCTGATCTGGCAGAATCCATTACGGAGGGAACAATTTCTCAATGGCTTTTGAAGGTTGGAGATAAAGTAAACAAAGGGGAAAGTATTGTGGAGTTAGAAACAGATAAAGTAAATATTGAAGTGAATACTGATTTTTCAGGGACTTTAACAAAGATGTTAAAAGTACCAGGGGATGTGGTTCAAGTAGGAGAAGTAATAGCTATTTTGGATGAAAATGTATCTAGTAGTAGTCCTACTGAATCCTCAGCCACATTATTGCACTCGGCAGAAGCTAGCGCCACTTTAGGTGTTTCCCCTTCTACTGATAAAATAAAGAGGCCCATTGCTTCTCCAGCCGCCAGAAAATTAGCAAGAAAATTGGGAGTTAATTTAAACGATATACAAAGTATAGACCCGTTAGGAAGAATTCGCCCAAATGATGTGCAAGTACATCACCTTGCTTCCCATAGCGCCACAGTACTACCTACACAACCTGTGTCAATAAGTACTTCAGAAAGTGACAAGCCTGTTGAAAAACAAAAAATGTCTCGACGTCGTCAAGTCATCGCCAAGCGTCTCGTAGAAGTGCAACACACAGCAGCAATGCTAACTACCTTCAATGAAGTAGATATGAGCGCTATTATGAATATACGCAAGCGTCGCAAGGAGTCTTTCTTTGACCAATATGGTGTCCGTCTTGGTTATATGTCATTTTTCACCAAAGCAGTTGTCGCTGCATTAAAGAAATTCCCATTACTAAATGCCGAAATTCAAGATGACGAATTATTGGTGAAAAAACATTACGACATTGGTATAGCTGTCGCAGCTCCTGAGGGACTTGTTGTACCTGTTGTTCAAGATGCCAATAAAAAATCATTTGCTGAAATTGAACAGATAATTATTGATCTTGGAAAAAAAGCAAGGGATAACAAACTAACTTTGAAAGAACTACAAGGTGGAACATTTACAATTACAAACGGTGGTGTTTTCGGATCGCTGATGTCCACACCAATCTTAAATGCACCACAGGTAGGAATTCTCGGCATGCACACCATCCAACTACGCCCTGTAGCAATTGATGCCGAGCGGATGGAAAACCGTCCAATGATGTACATTGCGTTATCTTATGATCATCGCATTGTTGATGGCAAAGAAGCAGTCAGCTTCCTAGCTACTGTAAAACGACTATTGGAAGACCCAGAATCATTGTTGTTGGAAGGCTGAAGGACAGAATAGTGCCTTGTGAATTAAGTAGAGTCAACTTAGAGAAACTCGATTTTATAGCTTATTTATCATTTACTCTTTCAATATGCTGAGGCTGACCCAGAAGTCGAATTCCATTGAAAAAGCAAGAATTGGCAATCATCAAAAGCTTTGGTATTACTGAATTTATGAGATTGCCAACCTCAGTTTGTTAAAAAAAAGTCTGTTGGATAAACTCTACGAGCTTAGCTCCACCAAATACACCAACGATTCCCGCAACCCCACTTAGTACAGGCGGCGCTGGAATTGGTAACTTTAATAAAGTAAAAGCAACACCAACGATAAGCCCAGCCAATAATGCTAAAAATACTTCACCCATGTTTTTTCCCCCTCGTAATTAGATTTCTTTCACTATTCCTTTTACTAATGCTAAGAAATTAGCTTTTACTTTTTCTGTTGTTTCAATCACTTCCTCATGATTCAACGGCTGATCCAATATTCCTGCTGCCATGTTTGTAATACATGAAATGCCCAATACTTCCAATCCTGCATGACGTGCCACTATTACTTCAGGTGCAGTTGACATTCCTACTGCATCAGCTCCCATAGTACGCATCATGCGAATTTCAGCAGGTGTTTCATAAGATGGTCCAGTTACAGCTACATACACACCTTCTTCCAATGCAATTCCTAATGATTCGCCAACTTTTCTTGCTTTATGACGAAGTGCTTTGCTATACGCTTCTGACATATCAGGAAATCTTACACCAAACGCTTCTTCATTGGGCCCAATTAATGGATTCGTTCCCATCATATTAATATGGTCGGAAATCAACATTAAATCTCCCGGTTCAAAGCTTGTGTTCACTCCTCCAGCCGCATTGGTTACGACGATTTTTTCAATTCCTAAAGCTTTCATCACACGAACAGGGAATGTCACTTTGCTCATCTCATAACCTTCATAAAAGTGGAAGCGTCCTTGCATTGCCACAACTGACACTCCATTTAAGTCCCCAAATACTAACTGTCCTGCATGGCCTTGAACTGTTGAAGTTGGAAAATGAGGAATATCTTCATAAGGAACGATAACTTGATTTTCAATTTCCTCTACTAACACACCTAAACCAGACCCTAAAATCAAGCCTACTTCTGGTTTTGTTTGTATTTTTGTTTTTAAATACTCTGCTGATGTAAGTATATATTCTTGTGCCATTAACTCGCCTCCGTTATTATTCTTTCACTACTTTTGAAACATATCTAGTTATAGGAACAACCCGACAATTAATGCAGAGAAGAAAGATACTGTTGCACCTGCGAACATTGCCTTAAATGCAATTCTTGAAATATCCCTTTTTTTACTTGGCGCTAAAAGTGAAATACCCGTTACGCAAATTGCAATAGATGCAAAATTAGCGAATCCGGCCAACGCAATTGCAATCATTTGAGAAGCGCGCGGAGTTAAAACCTCTGCCACCTCAGCATACGCACTAAAGGCAACAAATTCATTCACGGCAATTTTTGTTCCTAATAATTGTGCCACCGTTTGAACATCTTCTCTGGCAATCCCCATAAGGAATGCAAATGGTGTGAAAATCCAGCCGAGAATTTGTTGAAGTGATAAACCGACAATTCCTAAAATCCCATTAATTAATGCAATCAGTCCGACGAAAACAATGAGGGACGCTGCAATATTAATTGCTAATTGCATACCATCAACTGCCCCTCCAGAAACTGCTTCAATTAAATTGGAGTTGGTTCCTTTTCGATCAATTTCTATACTATCAATTTTTGATTCTTCTGTTTCTGGTACCAATAGCTTCGCCACAATTAATGACGATAAAGGAACCATAGCACAAGCAATCAATAATGATTCCATCGGTACTCCCATTAAATTATATCCGACTAGAATTGATCCTGATACAGACCCCATCCCCGCTACTAACACGACAAACAATTCACTTCTTGTCATTTTATCAATAAAATAGCGGACTAGAATTGGTGCTTCTGTTTGACCTAAAAAGACATTGGCTACAGCGACAAATGTTTCAGCCTGTGATGTTCCGAGAACTTTTCCGAGTATGCCCCCAACAATACGAATAACAAATCCTAATATGCCAAGATAATACAAAGCAGAAAAAAGTCCACTAAAGAACACAATCATACATAATGTTTGAATGAAAAAAATACTTCCTGTTGCACTCGTTGAATCTGCTAACGAGCCAAAGACAAAGCTTATCCCTTCATTCCCATATGCAATAATTTTATCTAAAACATTTGATACTGCCAAAATCATATCTTGACCTAAGGGTACCTTCACAATAAACAGTGCGAAGATTAATTGCATGGCAAGGGCAATTCCAATAGCCTTCCATTTAATAGTCTTTTTGCTTTCACTACATAAAAACAGTAACCCTAGAACTACAACAATTCCAATTATATTGATAACTAACGACATGATTACCCCTCCTCGTTTGTTATTTCCCCCATCCTGTCATGCTCTTTTCGCTTATTGCAAATCTTTCGGCGTAAAAGCACCAGGTAATAATTTTGAAATAGTTGTCTCTTCTATGTTCCCTTTTAAATTTGTCAAAATGACTTTTGTATCCTCATCGCTAAACTCTGAAATAACTTGTCTACATGCGCCACATGGAGAAATTGGTCCTTCCGTATCTCCGGCAATGGCAATCATCTTTATTTTCTTTTCCCCTTCAGACACTGCTTTGAAAATTGTTGTTCTTTCCGCGCAATTGGTTAAACCATAAGAAGCATTCTCAATATTGCACCCTGTATAGACTTTCCCATTACTTGTTAAAATTGCCGCTCCTACTGGGAATTTCGAATAAGGTACATAAGCATTTTCTCTTGCCTCAATGGCAAGTTTCACTAATTCCTGTTCAGTCATTCACAACACCTCCCTTCATAAATATAGCAAGTCTCATCTGATTCTTCTTCCTTACCTCCCCCTAATAACCAGACTCCACTTTTTTTCCTTTTACTAACGCAACACCTGAACTTGTCCCAATTCGAGTAGCACCTGCTTCAATCACATTGTTCATGTCCTCTATACTGCGGACTCCACCCGAAGCTTTTACTCCCATTTCAGGACCAACAGTTTTGCGCATTAATGCTACATCAGCAACAGTTGCTCCACCAGTTGAGAAGCCAGTTGATGTTTTCACAAAATCTGCTCCTACCTTTTTACAGATTTCGCAAACTTTCACTTTTTCTTCATCTGTCAGTAAGCAAGTTTCAATAATTACTTTTACGATAGCTTGTTTATTCGCCGCGTCTACAACAGCTTTTATATCTCTTTCTACTAGCGCTAAGTTATTATCTTTCAAGGCGCCGATGTTAATAACCATATCTACCTCATCTGCACCTTTCGCAATAGCATCTTTTGTTTCAAATGCTTTTGTTTCCGGTGTGTTCTCTCCTAATGGAAAACCGATTACAGTACATACTTTTGAATGAACACCTTTTAATTCTTTTGCTGCTAATTCTACCCAAGTCGGGTTTACACATACAGACGCAAAATTATATTCCTTTGCTTCCTCAATTAATTTCACTATCTCTTCCTTGGTCGCATCAGCACGTAATAACGTGTGATCAATCATATTTGCTACATTCATTATTCTTGTTCTCCTTATCTAAAAAAATTATTTTGTTACTCTTTTACTGTAATATTTTTATGGAAAAATCTCAACTTATTTTAATAAGATAAACAATTTTATGAACATTTTCTTCCCAACTATTGACCTTCCTTCTTTCCAAGTTTACTATTAATGGTATACCTCTCTTATATTATTTTCTGTTAAAATAGAGAAATTTATTTATTGAAGGAGTAGTTTATCATGAGAATGGTTGATTTGATCGAAAAAAAACGTAATGGAAAAACTTTGACAACTGAAGAAATTAACTACGTTGTAACCGAATACACAAATGGGGATATCCCAGACTATCAAATGAGCGCCCTTGCAATGGCAATTTACTTTCAAAATATGACAGAGCAAGAGCGTGCCGATTTAACAATGGCAATGGTTCATTCAGGTGATACAATTGATTTGTCTCCTATCGAAGGAATCAAAGTAGATAAACATTCTACTGGCGGGGTTGGCGATACAACTACGTTGGTGTTAGCACCATTAGTTGCGGCACTGGATGTTCCCGTTGCTAAAATGTCTGGACGAGGTCTTGGACATACTGGGGGAACTATTGACAAGCTAGAATCCATTGAAGGATTCCATGTAGAAATTGATAATGAACAATTTATCGATTTGGTTAACAGAGATAAAATCGCTGTTATCGGACAAAGTGGGAACTTGACCCCAGCTGATAAAAAACTGTATGCCCTACGTGATGTAACAGCAACCGTTGACTCCATTCCTCTGATTGCCAGTTCAATTATGAGCAAAAAAATTGCAGCAGGTGCAGATGCGATTGTTCTTGATGTAAAAACAGGAGCAGGCGCATTTATGAAAAAATTAGATGATGCTGAGGAATTAGCTCATGCAATGGTCCGCATCGGCAATAATGTCGGCAGAAAAACAATGGCCGTTATTTCTGATATGAGTCAACCACTTGGTTTTGCGATTGGTAATTCCCTCGAAGTAAAAGAAGCCATTGATACATTACAAGGAAAAGGTCCAAAGGATTTAGAAGAACTTTGTCTTGTTTTAGGGAGTCAGATGGTTTACTTAGCAGGAAAAGCCGACTCCTTAGAAGATGCAAAAGAAAAGCTTAAAGAAGTCATGATGAATGGAAAAGCATTAGAGAAATTTAAAGTATTTGTTGCTGGCCAAGGCGGTAATCCAGATTCTATAGAGCACCCTGAAAAACTACCACAAGCGACATATCAAATTGAAGTGCCAGCAAAAGCTTCAGGAGTTGTTTCCGAAATTGTTGCAGATGCTCTAGGAACCGCAGCTATGCTTTTAGGAGCAGGGCGTGCCACTAAAGATTCTGTTATTGACCTAGCAGTAGGGCTTGTCTTAAAGAAAAAAGTTGGTGATTCCGTTCAAATAGGAGAATCCCTTGTGACAATCCACACAAACAAAGAAAATATTCAAAATGTAATGGATATGATTTATGAAAACATCAAAATTTCAGAAACAGCAGAAGTTCCACCATTGATTTATAAAGTCATTACTGATTAATTCAAGTTATGAAAAATGGTCAAAAACCGACCAATTCTTATAACTTGTTAGAACAGACAATCATGATAAAGTGAAACTTTTTTCAGTAGGGATTTTCTTTCATCCCCTACTGAAAATTAGTTTAACCAATCGGGCTTTTACAGGCAGTAAGATGAAAGATGTCATGATTGTCTGTTCACACCTCTATACAAAAGTTAGCTATTCGAATTGGATAGCAGGAAAAAGAAAGCGCTATTAACTTTTTTGATATTTATATCGAAAAAGTTGGAAAAGTTAGAAAATTATGCTATTATAAAAATATAGTTTGTTATGTTTATCACAATGATAAAAAGAAATTAGAAGGGGGAATTAGCTATGCGTATTAAAAACAAACAAAAATCATTCAAAGAATTAGTGAGAGAAAACAAAGAAGCGCTTTTAGGGGATAAAGAAGCGTTAGAAAGAATCGAGCGAGATATTGAGGAGCGTTATATGTCTCGAAAATAAATACTATTGCACTTCCTGTTGCCACTGTTGTTTTCTTTTCATAGTCTTCTATATGATGCTCTGAATCATCAGTAATTACCATTGCTTTATCTCATTACAAATAGAAAAAAGTGAGACAAAAATTATTGTATTGTCTCACTTTTTCTATTCATCTATAGTAGCATCGTTCTAGATACTATTGACTTTTATACCGGTCTTACATCCAGTGTTGCTTCGTAGCTACGTTGGAACTTTTGGATATCTCCTGCTCCCATAAATATTAATACACTATCTTTATGTTTTTTTAGGACAGAAATATTCTCTTCAGTTATTAATTCCGCTCCTGCAATTTTTTCGCGTAAATCTTCAATAGATAACTCTCCTATATTTTCACGGGCAGATCCGAAAATATCACATAAATATACTTTATCGGCTTTTTGCAAAGCTTCTGCAAATTCATTCAAAAATCTAGCCGTTCTTGTAAATGTATGAGGTTGAAAAATTGAAACAATTTCTCTTTCCGGAAACTTTTGACGCGCTGCTGCGATTGTCACATTTATTTCAGTTGGATGATGTGCATAATCATCAATAAGTACTTGAGCTCCTAAATCCTTTTGATTGAATCGGCGTTTTACTCCATCAAAAGTCAATAGACCTTCCGCGATGATTTTTGGATCAATGTTTTCGTAATGGCAAAGAGCAATAACAGCCAATGCATTCAATATGCTATGATCCCCGTATCCCGTAATAGAGAAAGTTGCATAATAATTATTACGCACAAATACGTCAAAAGTGGTTCCTTCTGTAGACTTTTGAATGTCTCTTGCTTGAAAATCATTATCCTCTCCAAATCCGTAGAAAATAACCGGAACTTTCCCCTGAATACTTTGTAGATTCTCATCATGACCACATGCAAT
>DAIDKD010000098.1 GCA_027451065.1 Bacillaceae bacterium
ATACCTGACTTTTCTCTATCTCCTTGGTAGGTAAGAATTATGTTCGCCCCTTGAGAATAAGCTTCCTCTACTATACCCCATGCAATACTCCATTTATTTCTAACACCCATAACTAAAATGTTCTTACCTTCTAATAATCCCACAGGTCCCTGTTCTGTATAGCGGAATGTAGTACCCGCAACACAAAGAGCATCTAAGTATGACTTCGTACGAGCTGGGAATGAATAGTTCCACAACGGAGTAATAAATACATATTGATCATGAGCCATGAACTGTTCTAACAATGCAGCTGAAGCCCCAACTTGTTTTTGTTGCTCAGCTGGTAAATCACCAAAGGCAGTTCCATTTGCTAATGCTCCCCAAGCTGCCAGCATATTGCCGTCTATTTCAGGGATATATTCTTCAAATAAATTGATCTCTGTGATTTCAGCTTCAGGATTCGTAGCCTTATATGCATCAATGAAAGCTTGTCCTACTGTTAAGCCATATGAAACTTCTATTGGATTAGGGTTTGCTTTAATAACTAGTAATTTTGTCACGTCTATTTCCTCCTAAGAAAGATTGATTATTATGTAACAGTTGTTGCAAAAAAATTATAACATTAAATGCTTGTTTGTGCAAACCTCGTATGACAAGTTACCTTGACAAATGACAACCTGTCAATTATGATGAATACTTATTGACAAGTTGTCATTTGAAATGTTCAAGGAGGTTTTTTCATGGCGTTATTAGAATTAAAGAATATTATCAAAAAATATAAGCTGGCAGGAAATGAAGAATTCGTTGCTTTAAAAAATATCAATGTATCTTTTGATAAAGGTGAATTGGTTTCTATTATTGGAGAATCCGGTAGCGGAAAGTCAACGATGATGAATTTAATAGGTGGTTTGGATTCGGATTTTGAAGGAGAGCTTTTATACAAAGGGAAAAACATCGGTGCTTTCAAAGAAGCTGAACTAGTAAGCTATCATAAGGAAAATATCGGCTTTGTGTTTCAGAGCTTTAATTTGATTTCCCACTTAAACTTACTGGATAATGTAGCGATGGCGATGACGTTATCTAATGTTGATGGGGAGACACGAAATAAACGAGCGCTAGAAGTGTTAACAGATATGGGGTTAAAGGATCATGTCTACAAAAAGCCAGACCAAATATCTGGTGGACAAAAACAACGTGTTGCTATTGCTAGAGCATTGGTGAATGATCCTGATATTATTATTGCTGATGAGCCGACAGGAGCTCTTGATAAAGAAACAACGGAACAAGTGCTAGAGATTATTAAAGAAATCGCAGTTCGTGGAAAATTAGTCATCATGGTAACCCACTCAGATAGAGTGGCAGCCTATTCTAGTCGTGTTGTGAAAATTGACAACGGTGAAATTGTTGGTGATGAAGTGGGACAACCACTTAAGCATGTGGAAGAACAACAGGCTGCAACTTCTCATAAGAAAAGCAAAAACTTAGGCTTTTTTGCAGCTATGAGGTTGTCCTTGTTGAACATGAAAGAAAAATTTTCAAGAAACGCACTGGTTGCTTTTGGTTCAAGTATTGGAATTATGAGTGTCGTGTTGATGTTGGCTCTTGGAAATGGAGTGACAGGCTATGTGACCGATCAAATGAATAGTTTCGTAAACCCTGAGGTAATTGAAGTAAACAAGCCTGCTGAAGTAGAAGATGATACTCCACTGGAAGAAATGACGATGGAACAACAACAGCAAGCGCAACAAGCCCAAATGATGAATGTATTTGGTGGTTCAGAGCCTTTTACAGACAGTGATATAGAGAAATTATCTGAAATAGAGCATGTAGAATATGTGGAAAAAGGTTTTACTTTAACTGCATTAGGGACGAATACAGTAGCCTACGGCGATACAGAGACAATGATTATGCAATTTTTGTCTACATCTTCCAATTTAATAGACTCTAATTTGGAGGAAGGAAGCTTTCCAGAATCAGGAGAAATTCTTATTACCGAAACCTTAGCCAGTGCACTAGGGGAAGATATGATTGGTAGAACAATTGATGTTACCATCGTCTTTGAGGGACAAACTCTTACCAATAGCTTTGAAGTGAGTGGAATATATACGGCAGGAAATAATGCGGTATACGTTACTTATGATGATATTGACGCGTGGTTTAGTGAAGAAGGTATAGAATTAGAGCCGAATGTTGTATATTTACATGCAGATGATGCAAGCAATGCAGAATCCATTAAAGAAGCAATAAGAGATTTAGGATTCAGAGGCTCCATGCAAGAGGCAATGATTAATATGTTTACAGAAATGCTAGACGTACTAACTCTTGTATTGACTGGTGTAGCTGGAATTTCCTTAATTGTATCAGCAATTATGATTCTCGTTGTCTTGAACATTAGTGTTGTAGAGAGAACGAAGGAAATTGGTGTGTTAAAGGCATTAGGTGCAAGATTGAAAGATATTCGCCGTATCTTTGTAACAGAAGCATTTTTACTTGGTGTGTTCGGTGGTTTAATCGGTGTCGGAGTAAGTTATTTGATTGGTCTAGTAGTGAATCATTTCTCTAATAATGCTTTTGATTTCAGTGTGATTCAAATTACATTAGAATACGCATTGGCTGGAATGATTATTAGTGTAGCAATCAGCATGTTGGCAAGCTTCTTACCAGCCAATAAAGCTGCTAGATTAGACCCAGTTGAATCGTTGCGCAGAGAATAGTTTGAGATGAATGGTCAAAAACCGACCATTCATCTCAAACTACAAGAGCAGGCAACCTATGGAACTTCTGTGGGATGAAGATTTTGTTAGGTTGTCTGTTCTTGTTTTGATAATAAAGTAAAGTGGGGAGAGAAAATAGTATGCCTACTGATCATTTTTTCAGAACTTCTATGGAGAAGCAGGAGAGGGTATTAACTGCTGCTAAGAAGGAATTTAGTGAACATGCTTATGCTGATACTTTAATTAATCGAATTATCAAGGACGCGGGAATCGCCCGAGGTAGTTTTTATCTTTATTTTGCTGATAAGGAAGATTTGTTTTTCTATATTTTTCAGAAGGATATGGTGGAGCCTCTTTTTCAAAAGTATCAAGAAAAATACAAAGGTCAGCCGGTGGATTTATTTGAGTTAGGTTTATATTTTTTTGATTTATTTGTTGAAATGATACTAAACAAAGAAGGATGTCTGTTTCATATTTTCACAACGATAAATATGAAACAGCTTAGCTATTTTTTAAAACTAAAGCGCAGCGGTAAATATGAGAATAATATGTGTGCAGAACATATGGAAGCACCAACTATTGAAAAGCTTGGAGAATTTATTAGCATAGATAAATTAAAATACGACAATCTAGAGGAACTTCTTCTTATTTGTGAGACGGTAAAGTTAGCAGTAACATCCTCTATTATCTCCATGTTACTGGAAAATAGAGATGCTGCAATGACAAGAGAAAAATTAATGATACATTTTCAACTTTTGGAGCGCGGCTTTAGTTTGTGAATGAGGGGTAGTAAAAACCAACCACCCCTCATTCACAAACACCAGGATGTCTTCATATTATTTCTTTCGTTCCTTATAATGAGATCCTTCAACGGAGGGTGTGATATGGGCGTTTTTACCCATGTCACACCCTCCGTTTCGATATATTTTACCGGGCCCTATAGACATGATAAAATAAATAAATATAGATAGTACGAAAAAGGAAATGGGGTGAGTGATGTGAAATTCTTGAATAAGTTGGATAAAAGGTATACGAAGGTTTCTTTCTATGTTGCGGGGACATTTGCAATTATTATGGTAATTTATCAGCTAATTAATAACATTGTACCGGTAGTGAATGGATTGTTTAGTGTGATTGGCTTCATCTTGCAAATCATACAACCTATCCTTATCGGTTTTGCGTTCGCATACTTATTAAAACCAGTTATTAAGTATTGTGAAAAGCGAATATCAAAGGTGAAAATATTTCAGAAGAAGGCCCATCAACTTGGGGTCGTTTGCGCACTGCTATTGGTACTGCTAGTTCTATCAGGAATTGCTTCACTGTTGGCATTCAGTGTAACGGAGCAAATACGGGTTGCAAACTTTGATGATCTCGTGACTGCTATGCAAAAATTTATTAATAGTGTGAATGAACTGTATAGAGAGATTATGAAAAAATTAAATGACTTGAACATTCAATCTGATGGACTGATTCCCCATGTTGAAACAATCATTAGTCAAGTGTTTACAAACTTGCAAGATTGGCTGAATAATCTTTTTTCATCGGCTACAAATATTTCGGGTAACTTTGTAACAGGGCTAGTTAGTGTAGTTGTCGCTATCTATTTAATGTTGGACGGAGACATGGTAGCTTCTTTATTAAAACGGGTTTCCAATATCATATTCAGCAAACGCGTCAATACAAAAATAGCTGAGCTACTAGAGGACCTGGATACTTCATTTTCTGGGTATATCCGTGGACAGCTTGCAGATGTAGTGTTTATGATGGTAGCTATTAGCCTCACTTTGACGATAACAGGTGTTAGATTTGCTGTTTTGATTGGAGTATTAGCTGGAATCGGCAATTTAATTCCATTCGTCGGTCCGTTTGTCGCCTATTTTTTTACGATTATCGTTTGCTTAATAAATGGTGACTACAGAGTATTGCTCATATCAATGATTGCACTATCTGTTATTCAATTTGTTGACGGTAACATTGTCGCTCCAAAATTAATGAGTAGAAGCATTAAGATTCACCCCTTATTAGTCATGCTTTTTCTACTTGTGGGAAGTAGCGTAGGTGGTTTCTTTGGAATGATGTTAGCTGTTCCGATTGGGGGATTTGTCAAATTGTTATTTATGAAGTGGATGAAAAAGCTAGAAGACAGGAGAGCAGTAGAAGATAGTTTGTGAAGATGGTGTCGAACCATCTTCCAAACTTTCGTATAGAGGAAAGATAGTTATTTTTATGGAATCGTTTACCATTGTGGTGTTTTATTGCATCGTGTGCAAATGAATAAAGAAAGATTTTCCGTAAAAACTAGTCTAACAGGGTATTCATTACATTACCTTTTTGATATAATGAACCCATTATGAATAGACCTTTTGTTTTTTTAGAAATAGTATTTTGAGCAACTGATAGAGTGAATTGATAAAGGAATAGTATTCCAAAAGCAATACGGAAATGGCAGGATTAAAGGAATGTAGCTATTCTAAAATGAAAGGAGCGTGGCAGAAATAGAAAAAAGAGAAAACGTTACTATAAAAATGATTTCTGAAAAAGCGAAAGTGTCGAAAACGACAGTTTCTAGATTTTTAAATGGAAAATATGATTTCATGTCCGATAAAACAAGAGAGCGCATTCAATCAATTGTGGAAGATCTAGACTATCGTCCTAATCACGCTGCAAGAAGTTTAAAAAGTAAAAAAACAGGATTTATAGGAATGACAATTTCGGATATTGAAAACCCATTTTCCTCTATCCTTATTAAAGGTGTTAGTGACGCCTGTATGAGAAATGAATTCCAATTGATAATTGCTAATGCGGACAACAGTCCGATAAAAGAGAGGAGAGATATAGATTCACTTATAGACAGGCAAGTGGAAGGGATTGTTATTTATACAACAGGTGAGAACAATGAATATATTAAGGAGTTGCATGAACAAGGAGTCAAAATAGTAATCGTGGACCGCCCATTGGAAAAGTTGTTTGTTGATACAGTGACAACGGATAGCGAAGAAGCTACAGCAAAAATGATTCATCAGGTCTATCAAGCAGGTTTTGAAAGAATTGCCTTTTTTACCCAGCCCTCTAACAACATTCCTAGAATTTTACGTCACAAAGCTTTTTTGGATGCGTCTAAGCAATATGTAGAGCATCCGGAAAAATTGGTGTATATTGCTAAAGAACACGTTAATAATGCGGAAGAGTATGTGGACATGCTTAAGGACTATGTAGAGAAAAACAAAGGACACAAGCTTGCTATATTTACAGTTAACGGGGTTGTTATGTTGAATGTAGTACAAGCTATGAACATACTCGGTTTGAATATACCAAAGGATATTGCTGTTTGCGGATACGATGATTTGAACTGGACGAATGTTGTCGGAAATGGGATTTCCGTCATTGCTCAACCTTCCTACGAAGTGGGGTTTCAAGGAGCAAAATTGCTGATAGAAAGAATCAAAAATGAGGAAAAAGATTATGTTCCAAAATATATTGAAATGACTTCTGAATTGAAAATGAGAGGCTCTACGCAACTTGAACAACGCCCTGTCAAGTAGACAGGGGAAAAAATAAAAATCTTTCTGATATTTTTTCGTGATAGCGATAGCTATCGCGTTTTTGTTTGCCTAGCATGGCAAATTCTACTAGGTGAAAGGAACCAAAGTCACTATTCTGAACCGTTAGGAATTGATTTTCCTAAAAAAAGAGAGTAGAATCCCCTGTTCCCTTCATGATTTCTATGTTAAAGAGTTATTTTTGGAACAAGAATCAGTGCTGTTTTTCCACTTTTCGTATGTTTTAAAATTTTTCCTATTTTGTGAATCATCGCGAGAGTACTAGATATTTTTAATGTGAATTTGACAAAAAAATGCCAAAAACCCTTTGATATATAGGGTTTCTGAAAAAATCTTATTGGTAGCGATATCAAGCTTCGATTTTTTTCAAAAAAAAACCTTTACCAGACAGATAATAGATGATACAATCTTATTGGGAACAGAGATTGCGTTTTCATAAATGTTGATATTCACTGTTAATATTCACTGTTTATGTTTATGTTTACCGGTAAACGAAATCGGTAAATAAAAGTGAGGAGTGTATAGATAGATTGCAGATGCTAGATTAGTATAGCACTCTAGTAGCATACCCCGAGCAACAAACGCAAGAAAGATTTTACACAGATATTTTAATTATAAGTAAGAATGTGAGGTGGAAATGAGTGAGCCAGGTATTAAGCCCAGAAGAAGTGCAAGGTGTCGCATTTCAAATTATTTTGGAAAGCGGAGATGCAAGATCTATGATTCATGAAGCATTTGAGATGATGCGAGAGTCTAAATTTGAAGATGCGGATACAAAATTGACAGAAGCAAAAGAAGCGGTTGTCAGAGCCCATGGGGCACAGACAGATCTTTTGCAGAAATATGCAGGAGGTACTGCTATCGACATGGACATCATTATGGTGCATTCCCAAGACCATTTGATGACAACGATGACATTACGTGAAGTTGCCGCAGAGATGTTGCATCTTTACAAGCAAGTAAGTCCAAACAAGCAATAGTATATATTTTTTTACCTTGATTAAATTGAAATCAACTATTTAATTTATATCCAGTAAAAATAAGGAGGAACAAAAATGGTTGGAGCAGGCTTTGTTGCCAAGTTTGAAGAAGTAGGGGGAAGAATAGCCAGTAACTTTTTCCTAAGAATTGTAAGGTCGGCATTTGTTCGAATTATGCCAATTATCCTTGCGGGAAGTTTAGGAGTACTCCTAAACAACGTAATTGCCCACCCAGACAATGGGTTAGCACAGTTTAATGGGTTTCATTGGTTGACAGAACTGCAATCTATCTTTAGTGCTGTGCAGTTCGCGACAATGAACTTTTTAGCGATATATCTTGTATTTGCGGTTGCTTATAGTACAGCCGAAGAGCTGGGTGCTGATATGCCTTGGTTTTCAGGTATGGTAGGTATCGCATCTTATGTAACACTTATTCCAACAACTCAAATATTTGAGGTGGACGGTGCAGAAACTATTGTGAATAATGTAGTATTAGCAAGGTTCACAAACGCACAAGGAATGTTTCTCTCGTTGATTGTAGGTCTTGCTTCATCTATGATACTACACAAACTTTTAAGTAGCGGAAAGGTTTCTATTAAGATGCCTGATTCAGTTCCGCCTAACGTATCAAAAGCGTTTGAAGTAATGATTCCAACTGCACTTATTATAATATTTTTCAGTGTAGCGACATTTGTGTTTGAACTGTTATTAGATATGAATATGTTTGATGCTATTTTAAACTCTATGCAACAACCATTAAATGCGGCAATGCAACATCCTATCGGAATTTTCATTATGATTTTCGTAGCACAGGCATTCTGGATGATCGGAATTCACGGTGCACAGCTTGTATCTATTGTACGTGACCCAGTCGGTTTTGCTTCCTTGGATGCGAATATTTATGCGTTCAGCGAAGGTCTGGCAGGAACAGAATTACCATATGTATGGACAAGAGCATTCTGGGATGTATATTCTACAGCGGGTGGTTCTGGAGCGACTTTAGGTCTAGTAATTGCAATTATCTTGTTTGCAAGAAGAAAAGATACACGAATGATGGGGAAACTTTCATTAGTGCCTTCTTTATTCAATATTAATGAACCACTTATTTTCGGATTACCAATCGTATTAAACCCAATTTTTGCCATTCCGTTTATTTTGGCACCAATTGTTGCATCGGCAATCGGATATTTCTTCACAGTTTTCGGTTGGGCATCGCCAGCGTTCGTCTTGCTACCGTGGACAACGCCACCATTCATTAATGCTTTCTTGACTACAGGATCTTTTGGAGCGGTCATTGCTCAGTTTTTAGGAGTTGTTGCAACGGTTGTTATTTACTGGCCATTCATGGTCATCCATGAGCGAATGGAGAACAAAAAGGAAGAAGAAAGAAAGAGTTCAAATACAGCAATAGCGTAAAAAAATATTTTTTGCTAAAAGAGAAATATATATGAAAAAATTTGAATGTGAAAAGGAGATATTAATATGATTACAATTAGACTATTTTGTTCTGCAGGTATGTCAACTAGCTTAATGGTAAACAAAATGAGAGCAGCAGCAGAGGCAAAAGGAATTGAAGCTGACATCAATGCATTCCCAGAGGCTACAATGGAAACGAATGCTGAGGGAGCAGACGTTGTATTGTTAGGACCACAAGTTCGCTTTATGCTAAAAAAATCAGAAGCATTGCTTGCACCGAAAAACATTCCAGTGGCTGTTATTGATATGAAAGATTACGGTTTAATGAATGGTGAAGTAGTGCTAGAAAAAGCGATGGCTCTTATAAAAAAATAAGTATTGTAATGTTGACGGAGTTAGAGCAATTGACATTTCCTACTTCGGGAAGTGAATACTTTTAAGTAGAGATAAAAAAACATGTATGTTCTATGTAGAGGTAATCACTCTACGTAGAACAAACTAAGATAAGAATAGGAGTGAATGGTTCGTGAGTAAAAAACCTGTAAAAATTGTAACAATTGGCGGTGGCTCTAGTTATACACCAGAATTAGTTGAAGGATTTATCAAGAGATATGACGAGTTACCAATACGTGAATTTTGGTTTGTTGACATTCCAGAAGGAAAAGAAAAATTGGAGATTGTCGGCACAATGGCGAAGAGAATGTTTGAGGCAGCTGGAAAAGATTGCACAGTACATCTTACATTAGATCGTCGTGAAGCATTAAAAGACGCAGACTTTGTTACAACACAATTCCGTGTAGGACTCCTTGAAGCTCGTGCAAGAGATGAGCGTATTCCTTTAAAACATGGAATGATGGGACAGGAGACAAATGGAGCTGGAGGCATGATGAAAGCTTTCAGAACAATTCCTGTGATTCTTGACATTGTTAAGGACATGAAGGAACTATGCCCTGATGCATGGTTGATTAACTTCACGAACCCTGCTGGAATGGTAACAGAGGCTGTTTTGAAATATGGCGGCTGGGAAAAAGTGATTGGTTTGTGTAATGTTCCTATTGGACAGTACAAAGCAGCAGCTAAAGTATTGGACATCCCAGAGGAAGAATTGACATTTAAGTTTGGCGGTTTGAATCACTTACACTGGCATCGTATTTGGGATAATAGTGGAAAAGAAAGAACTATGGATGTTCTTGAAGGCCTTTATAATCCAGAAGCAGAAAACTTTAGCGAAGTTGCTAACATCAAGAATTTCAAATTTGTCCATGAGCAAGTTCGCAATTTAGAAATGTTACCTTGTGCGTACCACAGATATTACTATTTGACAGATGAAATGCTGAAAAAACAATTGGAAGAGTATAACGGTATTGGAACTCGTGCAGAACAAGTGCAGAAGATTGAGGAAGAATTGTTTGAGCTGTACAAAGATCCGAACTTGGATCACAAGCCAGAACAACTTTCTAAGCGTGGCGGTGCATACTACAGCGATGCGGCTTGTGAAATCATCAGTTCTATCTACAACGATAAGAAGCAGATGATGGTAGTAAGCACGCGTAACAATGGTGCACTAGACGATGTACCATACGACTGTGCAGTGGAAATATCTGCTTACATCGGTGCAAATGGAGCGACACCTATCAACTTTGGTGAACTTCCATCAGCACAGCGCGGTTTGTTGCAAGTGATGAAATCAATGGAAGAATTGACAATCAAAGCTGCTGCAACTGGTTGCTATGATACTGCATTACAGGCATTCACGTTGAATCCACTAGTTACATCTGGATATGGTGCAAAAGTATTGTTAGATGAGATGTTAGAAGCTAACAAAGACTTCTTGCCACAATTCTTCAAAAATAACTAAAGAGATAAAGTACAGGCTGGAGCAATTGCCCTTAAAAGGAGCTTTTGCTCCAGCTTGCCGAGTTTAAAAATGGAGGAGCACCCAATGAAAAGCCAGATTACTTTGATGGTAGGGGGGAGTG